>JBILLI010000329.1:0-8098 GCA_044376155.1 Polyangiales bacterium | reverse complement strand
CCGAGGCGATGCCCGCGCTGGAGAAGAAGACGAAGCACAGCGTGGAGGCGGTGATCGACCGCGTGGCGCTGAAGGGGGACGTCACCGAGCGGCTCACCGACTCGGTGGAGAGCGCCCTGCGCGTGGGCGGCGGCGCGCTCATCGCGCAGCACGGCGAGCACGAGGAGATGTACTCCGAGCACAACGCCTGCACCCGCTGCAACCTGAGCTTCGACGAGCTGTCGCCGCAGCACTTCTCGTTCAACTCCCCGCTGGGCTTCTGCCCCACGTGCAACGGCCTGGGCACCCGCCCCGAGATGGACCCGGCGCTCATCGTGCCGCGCGGAGACCTCTCCATTCGCGAGGGCGCGGTGCTCCCCTGGGCGGGCGCCATGCAGCGCGCCGAGGGCTGGACCGCGGACCAGGCCGAGTGGGTGATCAAGACCTTTCGCATCGACGCCGAGTCGCCGTGGGAGAAGCTCCCGAAGGCGCAGCGCGACGTGGTCCTGTGGGGCGCGAAATCGTCGCGGGGCAAGGACTGGGAGGGCCTCGCGCACCAGCTCCTGCGGCGCTTTCAGGCCACCACCTCGGAGGACATGCGGCAGTACTACCTCCGCTTCCTCTCCGACAAGCCGTGCCCCGACTGCAAGGGCACGCGCCTGCGCCCCGAGCGCCGCGCGGTGAAGGTCCACGGCACCTCCCTCGACGCGCTCGCGGCGATGCCCCTGAGCGGCGCCCACGCGTGGCTATCGGGGCTGGAGCTCCACGGCGCCGAGGCCGAGATCGCCAGCGAGCTGCGCAAGGAGACCCTCGCGCGCATGGGATTTCTGCTCGACGTGGGCCTCGGGTACCTCTCCCTCGACCGCGCGGCCGCCACGCTGAGCGGGGGCGAGGGGCAGCGCATTCGCCTCGCGTCGCAGATCGGCAGCGAGCTCACGGGGGTGGTGTACATCCTCGACGAGCCGTCGATCGGCCTGCACCCGAGAGACAACGGGCGGCTGCTGCGCACGCTGGAGCGCCTGCGTGACCTCGGCAACACCGTGGTGGTCGTGGAGCACGACGAGGAGACCCTGCGGCGCGCCGACTGGCTCATCGACATCGGTCCGGGCGCGGGGGATCAGGGCGGTCGTGTGGTGGCTGAGGGCCCCCCCGCGGGGATCCTCGACGCGCCCGAGAGCGTCACCGCGGCCTTTCTCTCCGGGCGGCGGAGCATCGCCACGCCGACATCTCGCCGCCCCGGCGACGGCCGCTTTGTCGAGGTGCTCGGCGCGCGCGCGCACAACCTCAAGGACATCGACGTGCGCATCCCGCTGGGCACCTTCACCGCGGTCACCGGGGTGAGCGGGGCGGGCAAGAGCACGCTGGTGAACCGCATCCTGCTGCCCGCGCTGGGCCGCGCCCTGCACGACGCGCGCGAGCCCGTGGGGGCGCACCGCGCGCTCAAGGGCCTGGAGCACCTCGACAAGGTCATCGCCATCGACCAGCGCCCCATCGGCCGCACCCCGCGGTCGAACCCGGCGACGTACACCAAGCTCTTCGACCCCATCCGCGAGGTCTTCGCGAGCGTGCCCGAGGCGCGCGCGTGGGGCTACGACCGCGGGCGCTTCTCGTTCAACGTGAAGGGCGGGCGCTGCGAGGCCTGCGGCGGCGACGGGCTGCGCACCGTGGAGATGCACTTCCTCGCGGACGTGTACGTCACCTGCGAGGAGTGCAAGGGGCGGCGCTTCAACGACGCGACGCTGCGGGTGAAATACAAGGGGCTCTCCATCGCCGACGTGCTCGACCTGCGCGTCTCCGAGGCGGTGGAGGTCTTCTCGGTGCACAAGGAGATCCGCCGCACGCTGGGCACGCTGATGGACGTGGGCGTGGGGTACCTCCAGCTCGGTCAGCCGTCGCCCACGCTCTCGGGCGGCGAGGCGCAGCGCATCAAGCTCTCGCGGGAGCTCGCGAAGGTCGCCACGGGCCGCACGCTCTACGTGCTCGACGAGCCCACCACGGGGCTGCACTTCGCCGACGTCGAGCGGTTGCTCGCGGTGCTGCAGCGGCTCGTGGACGCGGGCAACACCGTGCTGGTGATCGAGCACGACCTCGACGTGATCCGGTGTGCGGACCATGTGATCGACCTCGGTCCCGAGGGCGGGGCGGCGGGCGGATCGCTGCTGGCGGCGGGCACCCCCGAGGCGGTCGCGCGGCATCCTGACTCGTACACCGGGCGCTTTCTGCGCGACGCGCTCGCGCGCTGACCCGCGTGCGCGAGTGTCGCGCTCCGCCTCCCGCGCGGCCCCACTTCGCGCTTTCGCGGGCGCGCCATTCGCACTACCAACCTGACCATGTCGTTTGCCAAGAAGTACGGCCCGTGGGCGCTCGTCGCGGGCGCGTCGGAGGGGCTGGGCGCTGCGTTCGCCGAGGCCCTCGCCGCGCGCGGGCTCTCGCTCGTGCTCCTGGCGCGGCGGCACGAGCTCCTCGAGGAGGTCGCCCGCGGCGTGAAGGCGCGGCACAACGTCGAGGTGCGCACGCACGCGGTGGATCTCGCCAGGCCCGATCTCGGGGCGGTGCTGCGGGAGGTGACCGACGGCGTCGACCTCGGCTGCGCCGTGTACAACGCGGCGTTCGCGCCCATCGGCCACGTGCTCGACCGCCGCGAGGACGAGCTCCTGCGCGTCGTCGACGTGAACGTCCGCGGGCCCCTCCTTCTGAGTCGCGCGCTCGCGCCGAAGTTCGTCGCGCGGGGGCGCGGGGGGCTGGTCTTGATGTCGTCGATGGCCGGCTTCCAGGGCGCGCCGAACATCGCGACATACGCCGCGAGCAAGGCGTTCACGACGGTCCTGGGCGAGGGGCTCTGGGCCGAGCTCGCGCCGCGCGGCGTCGACGTCGTGGTCTCGTGCGCCGGTGCCATTCGCACGCCGAACTATGGTGGCGCGAGCACGAAGGAAGCGCCGGGCACGCTCGACGCGCGCGAGGTCGCCGACGAGACGCTCGACGCGCTCGGACGGAGCCCGTCGGTGGTGCCCGGGATGACCAACCGCCTCGCGCGCTTCCTCCTTGGACGACTCGTGCCGCGCCGCACGGCGATCGACCTCATGGCCGCCAACACCCGCACCCTCAAGGAGACGCCATGAGCGCGCTCGGCTTCCTCGCTCCGTTCGTCATCTACGCCGTGATCACCGCGCTCCACGTCGTCGTCCCCGCGCGCGAGGTCGACGGGTATGTGATCGATCCGGCGACCGCCGCGCCCTACCGCTACCGGCTCAACGGGCTCATCGTCTACGTGCTCACCGTCGCGCTCTGGGCGGGGCTCTGCGCGATGGGCGTCGTCCCCTGGGACTTTCTCTGGACGACGCGCTGGCAAGGGCTCGCGGGCGCGTGCGGGATCGGGCTCGTCTTCACGCTCGCGCTGGTCTTGCCGGCGCCCGCGACCGGTAAGCCCTTTCTCGCCGACCTCTACCTCGGACGCCGCGAGAACCCCCAGTGGCTCGGCGGCCGCGTGGACGCGAAGATGTGGCTCTACCTCGTGGGCGCGACGATGCTGGGGCTCAACCTGTACTCCTTCGCGATGCACCACCAGCGGGTGTACGGCGAGGCCGCGTCTCCCGGCGTCTGGCTGCACGTGGCGCTCTTCTCGTTCTTCCTCTGCGAGTACCTCTTCTTCGAGCGCGTCCACCTCTACACGTACGACTTCTTCGCGGAGCGCGTGGGCTTCAAGCTCGGATGGGGCTGCCTGCTCTTCTACCCATACTTCTATGCCGTCGGGCTCTGGTCGGCGGCCGATCTCCCGCGCGGGATCGCCTCGCCGCCGATGCTCGTCGCCGCCGCGCTCACGTTCTTTCTCGGCTGGTCGCTCGCGCGCGGCGCGAACCTGCAGAAGTACACGTTCAAGCGGGACCCGCGCGCGACCTTCCTCGGCATCGTGCCCGAGGTCGTGACCGATGGTCAGCGCACGCTGCTCGTGAGCGGCTTCTGGGGTGTCTCTCGCCACGTGAACTACCTCGGCGAGATCCTCATGTCGGTCGGCCTCACGCTCGCGCTCGGACACCCCGAGGTGCCGTCCACGTGGCTCTACACGGTCTACTACCTCGTGCTGCTCATCCCCCGGCAGATCGACGACGACCGGCGCTGCGCCGCGAAGTACGGACCGCTGTGGGACGAGTACACAAAGCGGGTTCGCTTCCGCATCGTGCCCGGCATCTACTGACCGCCATCGACGGGTTGACCTCGAACGCTGCGCCTCGGCGCCGTGATGTGACCGGTCGGCGGCGGGTGGCTGAGATTCATCGCGGTGATCTCTGGCAAGCGCGCGGCGAGCCGGGGCCTGTGCATGCGCGAGGTCAGTCGTCGAGATGCTCAAGCGCGCGTCGAAAGGCGTCGAAGCACTCGCGCAGCGCCTGTCGCGGCTCTTCGCCGTCGGAGGGTCTCGGGAGCAGGTCGTCGAGCCCGGCCGCGTGCGCGACGTCGAGCAGAAACCACCAGGTGTCTTCGAGCGCGTCGGGCGGCGCTTCGAGCGCGCCGGTGGCGTAGGCGTAGAGGGGCGCGAGGTCGTGCGACCCGCCGCGCGCGAGCGCGGGTCGCGCAGCCAAATGCCGGGCGAAGAGCGCGGCGTGTTCGAAGCGATGAAAGCTCGGCACCACCCGTCTCACGCCCTTCTCGTACGCGTACACCCCCTCGTCTCGGTGCTCGACGAGATAGCCCCAGCAGCGATTGTCGAGCGTGTACTGCAACGAGTACCAACCGTCGTCCACACCCATGCGGCGAGGCTAACACCGCGTCGCCCTCACCGCGTCGCGCGAACGTGCGCGCTCCGCGAGAACGTGCGCACGCCCCTCTCGGCCGCTGCCCTCGCGCTCTTGCAACGCGCCCCACGCCGCGCTCCGGTCGGCCGTCGCCCACGCGTTCTTCCACTGCGCCGCTCGCCACATTCCGGTCGGTCGCGTTCCGTGAGCTCCTTCACCGCCTCGCTCTCCGCGCTGAGTTCGCCGCCGGTGTGTGACGGACTCACCGTGCTTCATCTGGGCCTGCGACGGGACTGCGCGCGATCCATGCAAGAGGGCCGGATGTGTCGCAACCGCTTGGGACACAGTGTCTTTGGCGACCGCACGGGCCGCGCGTGTCGCAACCGCTTGAGACGCATGGTGCGACGGCAAGGCGGGCCGCACGGGCCGTGGCCGCGAGAGTTTCAGCGCGCGACGTCGTGAAAGAACGCGAGGAACGCGGCCGCGCGTGTCGGGGGCAGCGACGTCGTGGCGGGACGCGGGGATCTCCTCCGCGGGGGGCGCGGGAGGGCGGGAGGGTGCTCGAACGTCGCACCGCGTCGCGCAGCGGCGTCTTCGGCGCCACGAAGGGCCGACAGCCCATCGTCGTCCTCCTTCCCTGCAGCGCTCGCGCCTGCTTCGTGACCCGCCGCAAACCTGCGCCGACGTGTACGACCACAGCGGACGCGCGAGCGAGATCGTCGTGGTCACCTCGGAGGCCTTGCGCGAAGAAGAGTCCGACATCGGGTGTTCCCTCGCGCCCTTCCGTTTGAACCGCCGAGGTCGCCGCCGCCCGCCGCGCCACGCTCCGACTTCACGCTGGTGATGATCTCCAGCGCACGCTCCTCGTGATGCGCGCGTCACGTCGCGCGCAGGGTGGGTCGCGAGTGTGCACGGGCGCGGCGGGGGGCGAGGTCACGGCCTCGACGGGCACATCTCGAGCGCGGCGTAGGCAGGCAAGACGTCGCCGATGCACCTCTGGAAGCCCGACACGCACGCAGTGATCTCCGACGGCAGGCGCGAGAGGCAGGGCGTGATGGCCGTGAGCGCCTCGTCGTCGAAGAGCCCGACGATGCTCCGGAGGAGCTGCGCGGTGTCCGACGACGCGATGCACGAGTCGACCGTCGCGTTGCGCGAGCCGCTCACCGAGGGGCAGGCGGTACAGACGGTGCGGAGCAAGGCCGTGAAGGCCGGTGACGGTGCGGTCATCGGAGGGTTGCACGAGCCGGCGTCACAGCCCCGCGCGCTGCACGCTTCGAGGGCGTCGACGATCTCAGGCCGCGAGCGCTCGCAGATGCCCATCGTGGCGTTGAGCTGGCACTCCGTGGCCACCCCGCACGCGCGCGAACGCGTGACGATGCGCTGGCACTGCGCCGTGCGACCGCCGCTCGAGGTCATCGCATCGCTCGCGGGCGTCGCATCGCTCGCAGGCGTCGCATCACTTGCAGGCATCGCGTCTGATGGAGCCACGCCGCTGTCGCCAACGCCGCCACCACCACCACCGCCGTTCGCAGGTCCGCAGGCTGAGAGAACGAGCGCGCACACCAGCAGAATCCGACCATCGATCATGGGTCTCACCTCGACGGCGCCCCGTAGCAGCAGGCATGCCACGCGGAGCAAGGGCGATTCGTCGGGGATCAGGCGCGGCGTGACCACTGCGCCCGTGAAGATTCGGCCCACAGTGTGTGCGCGGGATTCACTCGCCCTCGCAGAGAGGCGCTTCCGCGCGCGCATGCGGTTGTTGCGCGCGTTGTGTTCGAGGCAGCGTGGCGGTGGTCGCGTCGGGGGGTGTCGCCGACGCGATGCGAACGTGCGCCGGCGCGCACCTCACGCCACGCGCTCCGGTCGGCCGCAACCCTCGCGTTCTTCTACCCCGTCACCCCCCGCGTGCTCCTCGCGGCGGCAATCCTCGCGCTCTTCCACCGCGCCGCTCTCCGCGTTCCGGTCGGTCGTGTTCCGTGCGCTGCTTCACCACGTTGCTCTACGCGCCGCGGTCGCCCCGGTGTGTGGCGGCTCATCGTGCGTCATCTCGCCTGCGACGGGACCGCGCGCGATCCATGGAAGAGGGCCGCGCGTGTCGCAACCGCTTGGGACGCATAGGCTTTGGCGTCCGCGCAGGCCGCGCGTGTCGCAACCGGCGTGGGCCGCATGGCGTGTCGGCAGGGCGGGACGCCCGGGCAGTGGCCGGGAGAATTTCGTGGCGCAACGCCGTGGAGGATCGCGAGGAACGCGGCCGCGTGTGTTGGGGGCAGCGACGTCGTGGCGGGACGCGGGGATCTCCTCCGCGGGGGACGCGGGCGGGCGGGATGCGGGTGCTGATCGGCGCGAGGGGGTGGAGGTCTCAGCCTCCGCGACGACTGCGCCGAGATCGCGCACGTCTCGAAGCACATCGGCGAGGATGAAGCTTGAGAGGCGTCCAAGACAGCACTCCCCCCGCGCCGAACGCTGCCCCACCCGCGCCCACCCTCCGCGCTTTCCGCGATCTCCGCGCTCACAGCGGCCCGAATGCCCTCACCGCGGCGAAGCGAGCCCCTCGGCCACGCCGAGACGCCGTCACTCTCGCGCAGTGACACGAACTCGGTTCGGAACGACAGGTCCTACCCAGACATTCCTTCGAAATTGATTTATCGAGAGAGTACGCTGTGGGAACCTGATCGCCAGAGCCGGGGCGTCGGATGTCCCCGGGAGAGGAGCGCTCCATGCCGTCGAGGGTTGTTGTTCAGTTCCAGAAGCACACCGGGTCCCTCCTGGCGTCGTTGCAGGCCCACGCGCCCGCCATCGCCGACGCCGTGCGCGCGCAGACCCGTGCGCCGGCGCACCGCGCGGGGCTCGACGCCGACGCGCTGCTGACCTTCGTCGCGCGATCGTGCGACGAGAAGCTCTCGACGTTGCTCGCGGCCGACGACGCCCACGCCCGCGAGCTCTCCGACGACGAGGCTCCCCGCGCGCGGCGGGATGAGTCCGCGGCGGCGCTCCGCACCGAGCTCCTCGACGTGAAGCTGTCGGTGATCGCGCTCTTCGGCGACGCCTGGGCGCAGCGGCTCGGGCTCGCGGGTGAGATCCCCGTCGACCCCGCGATGCTCGCGCGGACCGCGACGCAGGTGATCCAGGCGCTGGAGTCGGAGCGGCTCCCGCGGCCGCGCAGCGCGGCGGTGGGGGCGGTGCGGTCGGAGGCGTGGGTCACGGCGCTGCGCGCGCCCCTCGACGCCCTCACCGAGGCGCGAACGGCGGTGCAGCGCGAGGCGCAGGAGGCGAAGGGCACCCTCGCCGCGCGCGACGCGGCCCTCGCGGCCCTGGAGGCGGCCAACGTCACCGCGGCCTCCCTCGCGCAGAGCCTCGCGCGCCTCGGCGGCGTCTCTGAGCAGGGATCCGTA
>JBILLI010000328.1:0-8146 GCA_044376155.1 Polyangiales bacterium | reverse complement strand
GCACCAACCCGCGGGTGATAGGGTGTCGCCGCGATGAAAAGCTCCCGTTCGGTGTGTGTGTTCTGCGGCTCCTCCCCCGCGGTCGACCCGGTGTACTTCGACCTCGCCCGCGCCGTCGGCCGCGGCCTCGCCGCGCGCGGCATCACCGTGGTCTACGGCGGCGCGCGCGTCGGGATGATGGGCGCCGTGGCCGACGCCGCGATGGAGGCGGGCGGCGCGGTGGTGGGGATCATCCCCCGGCGGCTCATGGAGCGTGAGCTCGCCCACACCGGCGTCACCGAGCTCTGCGTGGTCGACCGGATGGACGAGCGCAAGGCCCTCATGCTCGCGCGCAGCGACGCCTTCGTGGCCCTGCCCGGGGGCTTCGGCACCCTCGATGAACTCTTCGAGGTCGCCACCCTCGTGCAGATCGGCGAGCTCTCCAAGCCCGTGGCCCTCATGGACCACCAGGGCTTCTGGTCGGGCCTGCACACCTGGATCGACCGCGCCTGCGCCGAGCGCTTCGTGCCCGAGCCCGTGCGCGGCCTCATCGCCCGCTGCGACGGCGCCGACGCCCTGCTCGCCTGGGTCGACGGAGCCCTGGTGTGAACGACCCCTGGCGGGCGGTGGGCGCGTGCCTCGACCGGGCCATCGCGTCGCGCGTGACCCCGGGCGCGTCGCTCGCGGTGTCGTGGCGCGAGGGCGACGTCTGGCGACACCACGTCGAAGCCCGCGGCACGCTCGCGTGGGACGCGCCCACCCCGGTCACCCCCCGCACCGTCTACGACCTCGCGTCGCTCACCAAGCCCTTCACCGCGTGGGCCGCCGCGCGCCTCGCCCACCGCGGCGAGCTCGACCTCCACGCCCCCGTCGCTGACACCCTCGCCGTCACCGCGGGCACCCCGGTGGGCGCGTGCGCCCTCGACGACCTGCTCTCGCATCGCGCGGGACTCGCGGCCTGGCGGCCCCTCTACGTCGGCACCGACCCCGCCCTCGCGGGCGCACCCGCGACCCGCGCGGCGATGCTCCAGGCCGTGGTCGATGAGCCCGCGGGACCCACCGAGCGGGCGGTGTACAGCGACCTCGGGTACATCCTCGCGGGAGAGCTCCTGGCGGCGCGCTTCGGCGGGCTCGTCGCCGCCCTCGACGAGGCAGAGGTCCTGGGGACACTTCGCTTCGGCCCGGACCCGGGCGAGGCATGCGCGCCCACGGAGCGTTGCGCGTGGCGCGGGCGTGTCGTGCGCGGCGAGGTGCACGACGAGAACGCCTTCGCGCTGGGCGGCGTCGCGGGGCACGCGGGGCTCTTCGGCAGCGCCCTCGCGCTGTGCGAGCGGGGCGTGGCGATGCTCGACGCGCTGCGCGACGAAGACCCGGTGGCCACGTCGATGCTGCGCGCGAGAGAGGGTGGTACGCACCGCCTGGGGTGGGACACGCGGAGCCCCCAGGGCTCCTCGGCGGGGGCGCGCATGGGTCCGCGCACCTTCGGGCACCTGGGCTTCACGGGCACGTCGCTGTGGGGCGACCCCGACGTCGACGTGGTGGTCGCGCTGCTCACCAACCGCGTGCACCCGACGCGGGAGGGAGACGGCATTCGCGCGCTGCGCCCCGCGGTGCACGACGCGGTGCGGGAGGCGCTGGGGCGGTGATCCGCGGTCGCGCCCTCGCCGCGGCGCTCGTGCTGCTCGTCGCGCCCACGGCCGCCGCGCAGACGGCGGACCCGGTCCAGGAGCTCGCGGCGTTGCGCGCGGTGGTGGAGGCCCGCGAGGTCGCCGAGGTGCTCGCGCTGCGTCGTCGCTGGCGCCTCGCGATGGGCCTCGGGGTCGCGGCGGCGACGGCCTTCGACGTGGTGCACGACGAGCGCGAGGTGCGCTTCGAGGGCGGCTTCGCCGGGGTGCTCTCGGCGACGCTCACCCGCGGGCTCACCGACTTCTTCGACGTCTTCGCGCGCGTCGAATTGTCCGCGCCGCTGCGGGCGACGACGTTCCCCGACGCGGTGCGCGACGCGGTGGCCGACCTGCCCTGCGCGGGCAGCCGACGCTTCGAGCTCCCGCAGGGGATCGGCGGGCTCGGCGCCGCGGAGATGGGCCTGCGGCTCCGGGTGCTCGACCCCCGCTCGCGCTTCTTCGTGGGCCTCGGCGTGCGCGTCGCGGGGCGCTGGACCGAGTCGTCAGGCCCGTGGTCGGTGCGCTGCGAGGCGCTCGATGGGACGCGCGCGCAGCTCGCCGCGGGCACCCTGCGCGAGTCGCCCGTGGTGCTCGACCTCGGGGCCACCGCGGAGACGGGCTATCAGTTCGGCGAGACCCGCGCGTGGGAGACGGGCCTGCGGCTCTCCCTCGGGGGCATCGCCGACGGAGACATCACCGCGCGCCTCGCGCAGTGGTACATCGCGTGGTCACCGTGGTAGCCCGTCGCGCGTCGGTGATGCTCGCCATCGCCCTCCTGGGGTGCGTGCGCTGGGAGCCGCTGGCCTCGGCGAGCTTCGCCACCTCGGGCACGACCCACGCGCTGCAGCGGGTGCGGGTGCAGGACGGCGATGGCAACGCCCGGGAGCTCGTGGTGCAGCGGGCGGAGCGCGGGGTGCTCACGGGCTGGGACGTCGACGGCCACCCCACCCGCGAGGCCCTCACCGCGGTGCGGCAGGTGTGGCTGCGGCGACCGCAGGAGCTCTTCACCGCGGCGCTGGTGGCGGGGGTCTACGCGGCGATCTTCGCCGTGAGCGCGGCGACGCTCTTCATCGACCGACGGTGATGGCCGACGCGAGGAAGGCCGCCGCGGCGACCGCGGTGGTGGCGATGAACGCCGCGGCCTTGCGACGAGCGCGGCCGATGCGGGCGCGGGCCTCGGCGCGAGAGCCCGGGTCCACCGCGGCGTCGCCCCCGCTCGACGCGCGAAAGGGGCTGTGGGCCGAGGTCAGGCGCAGCGCCTCGTGCAGCGCGTGGCAGCGGTTGAGGCACTCGAAGACGGCGAGGAGCACGGTGGCGATGAGGTCCTGCGTGACGCCGCCCCGCCAGCGGAGGGTGAGGGCGTCGGCGGTGACGCGCAGGCTCGGGCCGTCGTCGCTGCGCGGCAAGGACATCAGACAGGCGCGCAGGTCGCCGCGGAGGAGGTGCGTGGCCACGGCGGCCGGCGCGGCCTCGACGACGAATCGCGCGTCGAAGTCCGCGTCGCCCGTGGCGTGGTCGAGGGTGAGCCCCAGGAGCTTGTCGAAGCCCTCGCCGGCGAGCTCGGGGCGCACCGAGAGTTCCGCCGCCGCGCCGCCGCGCAGGGCGGTGACCTCCCACCGCGCGCCCCCCACGAGGCCGTGGTGCACCGCCACGGAGATCACGCGCTCCCCGCGGGCGAGGTGCAGGGTGAGGGTCCCGCGGTGCAGCTCGTCTTGCAGCACCGTGAGCTCCAGGGCTCCGGCGACGGCGTGGAGCAGCGAGCGCGTGACGATCTCGACGTGGCTGGCGTGGGACATGGGAGCCTCCGGGCGCGAGGGGACGCGATCGGAGTTCAACGTCCGTGCCGCGTCGATGCTTCCCTCGGACCCGCGTCCGTCGTGGTCATTGGCGCGGGCACGCACGCGCCCACGGGGTCGCACGACATGCCCGCCGGGCAGCGTCCCTGGTCGCAGTCGGCGAGGCAGGCCTCCCAGCGCCGTGAAGGGTCGTTCACCGCCGAGACCGTGCGGACCGTGGCCCCGTCGACACACCCCCTGCCGCTCCAGCGCCACGGATCCGTCGGCGGCAGACACGCCGCGCCCGCCCCGATGCGCGCGCACACCGCGCCGCCTTCGCAGTCACCGTCCCCCGCGCAGCCGCGGAACCACCGCGCGACGGGCGGGGCGAGGGTGCCGTCGTCGCGCACCACCCGCAGGGTCACCGCGGGGGCGGCGCCGCCATCGCGGGCAACCGCATCGGTGACGCGCCACGTGCCGAGGCGCACGACCGAGAGCGACACGATCTGCACCGCGGGGGTGGGCGTCGCACACGGGGCGGGGACGGGAGGGGGAAGGCGGTCCTCGCGGTCCCAGCGCGCGCGGAGGCGCACGCGGAGCTCGTCCCCCACGCGCTCGGCGTTGGCCCACGCGGGGCGGTACCCGCACGGGATCTCCGCGCCCACCACCACCGAGGCACCGCTCCCCGTGGGGACAGGGTTCGCGAGCAGGTGCATCCACCGCAGCGGCACGTCGACCTCGCGACGGTCCGCCGACGGACCCATGACCGGGACCTCGGCGATGGTGCGCACGCGGTTGCCCGCGTCGGCCGGGGGCGTGGCGGGGCACTCGGGGGCGGCGCGGGGGCGCTTGCAGGCGCCGAGCAGCGCGAGGGCGACGAGCAGGTGCGGGCGGTGCACGTTGCGGGAGCGTCTATCACGCGGCGGGCGTTGACGCATCGCGCGGCGGGGTGCTATCCCGCGGCCCGCTGAATGGTCATTCAGTCGCGCGCCGTCGGTGTCGACGGGCGCAGGTGAACCCCCGCGGAGGCTGTCATGGCGGTCGATATCCAGAAGCTGTTCAACGAGCAGATCCCCGGCGCGCTGGCGCGCAAGGGCGACGACGCGCGCAAGATCGGTGGCAAGTACCAGCTCAACATCTCCGGCGAGGGCGGCGGGAGCTGGTCCATCGACCTGGTGGCGAACCCCCCGACCTCGGCGGCGGGCACCGTCACCGACGCGCAGGTCACCATCGACGTGGCCGCGGCGGACTTTCAGACCCTCGTCGCCGACCCCGGCGCCGGCATGAAGCTCTTCTTCGCGGGCAAGCTGAAGGTCAAGGGCAACCAGATGCTCGCGATGAACCTCCAGAAGCTCTTCAAGCTCATGGACTGATCCCGTCGCGCGGTACCCTGCCGCGCGATGATCCCTCCCCTCCGCGATCCTGCGCACCGACCCCTCGCGGGCGTGCGCGTCCTCGACCTCACCCGGCTGCTCCCAGGACCCTTCGCGTCGCTCGTGCTCGCCGACCTCGGCGCGCAGGTCGACAAGGTCGAAGACCCCGGGCAGGGCGACTACCTCCGTCACATGCCGCCCATGGCGGGCGACGTCAGCGCCGCGTACTTCGCGCTCAACCGCGACAAGCGCAACCTCGTGCTCGACCTCAAGCGGCCCGCGGGCGCGGCCCTGCTGCGTCGCCTCGTGCGCCACTACGACGTGCTGCTGGAGGGATTTCGCCCCGGCGTGCTCGCCCGCCTCGGGTGCGGCCACGACGTGCTCCTCGCCGAGAACCCCCGGCTGATCGTGTGCGCCATCACGGGCTACGGGCAGGACGGCCCCCTCGCGCACCGCGCGGGCCACGACGTGAACTACCTCGCGCGGGCGGGGGTGCTGGGGGTGACGGGCCCCGCCGACGGCGCGCCCGCGGTGAGCGGGGTGCAGATGGCCGACATCGCGGGCGGTGCCATGTGGGCCGTCATCGGTGTGCTCGGCGCGCTCCGCCAGCGGGATCAGCGCGGGCACGGCGGCGTGGTCGACATCGCGATGTGCGAGGGCGCGCTCCCCCTCGCGGCCTTCGCGCTGGGCGCCGTGACCGCGGGCGAGCCCGCGCCGCCGCGAGGGAGCTTCGTGCTCGACGGCGGCATCGCGCCCTACAACACGTACCTCACGGCCGACGGGGCGGCGGTCTCGCTGGGCGCGCTGGAGCCCAAGTTCCTCTTCGCCTTCGCGGGCGCCGCGGGGGTGGAGATCGACGGCGACGCGCTGCGCCCGGGGCCCCACCAGGCCGCCCTGCGCGCGCGCTTCGCGGAGGTCTTCGCCTCGAAGACGCGGGACGAGTGGGCGGCCTTCGGCGCGGCGAACGACTGCTGCGTCGAGCCTGTGCTGCGCCCCGAGGAGCTGCCGACAGATCCCCAGCACGCCGCGCGCGGGGTGTTCTTCGACGTCCCGGGCGGTGATGGCGCGACGCGCACGGTCTTTCGCACGCCGGTGGGCGCGGGGGCCGCGGTGGCGCACCACGGGCCGCGGCGCGCGGGCGAGGACGCGGGAGAGATTCTGCGAGAGGCGGGGGTTTCTGACGAAGAGGTCGCGGCGATGCGGGCCGCGGGCGCGCTGGGATAGCGGGGGCTCAGCCCTCGCCGACGCGACGCTTCGCGGGCGCCTCGCGCACCTTGCGCACGACGCCCGAGCGGCGGGCCGGGGTGGTGAGGCGCTCGCAGAGGAGACCGAGGCCCACGGGCTTCCAGATCACCGTGCCCAGGGCGTGCGCGCGGCACAGGACCTCGGCGTTGGCGCTGCCCGTGAGAAAGATCACCTCGAGCTCGGGCAAGTAGGCCAGGGCCTTGGCCGCCAGGGTCGCGCCGTCGATCCCCTCAAGGTCCAGGGCGAAGAGCCCGCGGGACCACAGCACCCCGAGCTCCAGCGCGCGCAGCACGTCGCTGGGCAGCGCGAAGGCGTCAACCCCCACCCCCCGGGCACGCAGCGCCTTCACGATGTTCGTGCGCAGCTGCTCATCTGACTCCACTAGGACCACGCGACCGGCCATGCAGTGCCTCCAGTGAGCGTGGATCTCTGCACGGTCTTGCGTTCGGGCGCAACTGTGCCGCGGCGATTCTCGGGCGTGTGGGGGTGAGGGTCAGGGGGTGCGGGTGCGCAGGGAGTCCACCGCGTGCACGGGCGCGTCGTCGCCCTTGAGCAGCGGCGCGATGGCGGAATACACGAGGCGCTGGCTGTCGAGCATCCCCTTGCCCGCGAAGACCGGGGACACCACCTCGATGCTGTAGTGCCCGCCGCCGCCCTCGACGCGCACCGTGGCGTCGGGGATGGCGCGGATGATGTGTTCGTGCACCGCCGCGCGCACTGCGGCGGGGTCGTGGCTTCCGTGTGATCCGCTCATGGTCCCTCTCAGTACCGCGGCACGTCGGGGTCGACGTCGCGGCTCCAGGCCTCGATGCCTCCGGCGAGGTTGTAGACCTCGCGAAAGCCCAGCTCTCGAAAGTGCTCCGCGGCGCGCAGGCTGCGCACCCCGTGGTGGCAGTAGAACGCCAGGGGCACCCCGCGGTCCAGCGCGAGCAGCGTGTGCTCCAGCGCGGGGTCGAGCAGCCCGAGGTCGCCCTCGATGTGCGCGATGGCGCGCTCCTCGGGCGTGCGCACGTCGACGAGCCTCGGGGGACGCGCCGCGCTCAGCAGCGCCCGCAGTGCCTCGGCGTCGAGCTGCTTCACCCGCGCGGGCTCGTTGGGGTTGTCGAGGCGAAATCCCGAGCCTCCCGCCCCCTTCACGTGCGCGATGCGCAGCCCCTCGGCGCGGCGGGACGAGGCGAGGTCGAAATGCACCCGCACCCCGGACGACTCGGCGACGACATCGTCGGGCGAGGGGTCGCCGAAGTAGAGCTCGTGGTGAAAGCCCGAGCTGATCTCCATGCGCACCACGGCGTCAGACACCGTGCGGCCGATGGCGGTGATGGCCTCGGCGGCCTCGCGCTCGATGTGCAACACGGGCGGTCGCGGCGCGCGCGGGGACGCGCCGAGGAGGGTGGCGAGCTCGCCCGAGGCGTCCATCGCGTGCACGATCTCGGTGCCGCCGTGAAAGGTGCCGCCCACGTAGAGCTGCGGAAAGGTCGGCCAGTCGCTGAACTCGCGGAGGGCCTCGCGCAGCGACGGGTCGGCGACGACGTCGACGGTGGCGTAGGCGTCGAGGTAGCGGTCGAGCACGTTCACCACCTGCGACGAGAACCCGCAGGAGGGTGAGAGCCGCGTGCCCTTCATGAAGAGCACCACGCGGTGGGATGACAGCAGGGACGTGAGGTGGGACGCGAGGGCCTCGGAGATCGCCATGAGCGCGGCGACTCTTGGATTGCGCCCGGGCGAACGTCAATCCCATTGCCGCCCGTGCGGCCGAGTCGGCATGATCGAATCTTGATGGAACCCTCGATCCCCACCGTCGATCTCGAAGACCTGCGCGCGGGCGGCGCGCGGCGTGATGTGGCCGCGGCCGCGATTCGTGAAGCCTTCGGGCGCTACGGGCTGATCTACATCCGCTCGCACGGCATCGATCCCACGCTGCTCGACCGCTACTACGACGTCTTTCTCGCGCTCACCGGGCGCAGCGACGCCGAGAAGCAGCCGCTGGCGCGTCCCGACATCTGGTTCCAGCGGGGGTGGACGCCGCCGAACACCGAGCACGCCGTGGCCGCGGGGGGACAGCCCGATTTCAAGGAGTGCTACTTCGCCGCGCCCGAGGCGGGTGACCCCG
>JBILLI010000327.1:0-8147 GCA_044376155.1 Polyangiales bacterium | reverse complement strand
CACGGGCAGCGACAACCGCATCGAGATGGAAGACACCCAGGGGGCGCAGTACATCGACATCTCGACCCCGCCGCAGAACACCCAGGTCCACCTCGGCGCGACGCACGGGCCCCACACGCACAACTGGGTCGTGACCACCGACGGCACCGGGCTGCTCCACACCGGCGGCAACCACGACGTGACCGTCGGCGGCGACATGACCGAGGACGTCGTCGGCAACCTCACCGAGGACTATCACTCGAACCAGACCACCCACGTCTTCGGCGACTTCACCGAGACCGTCGACGGCAGCGAGACGCGCACGGTGAGCTCCGGGTCGACCGAGACCATCCACGCCGGGCACACGCAGACCATCGACGGCGGGTCGACCGAGAAGGTGACCGGCGATCACGCGCGCACCGTCGTCGGCAACGTCACCAAGACCGTCACGGGCAACGTCACCGAGACCGTCACGGGGACGGTGACAGAGACCTTCACCGGCGGCATCACCACGGTCACGCCCGCGAGCTACAAGATCGTCGCCACCGCCGGGATGCAGGTGATCGCGCCGGGCGGCTGGCAGCTCATCGCCCCCGGCGGCACCACCACCGTCGACTCGTTCTTCGACAAGACCGGCGGAAAGAGCATCGACGCGTTCGGGTTCAAGATGTCCATCGTGGGCGCCAAGGTCGACATCGTCGGCGGCCTCGCGGCCAGCTACACCGCGATCAAGATGGACATGACCCAGCTCAAGATCGAGTACAACCCCGTGAAGGTCGCGAACAAGGCGACGGAGCTCAAGACCGTCGGCCAGGTGATCGAGGCAGGGTACCTCGCGCTGCACGGCGTGGCCTTCTGCATGATCACGTGAGACGGCGATGAAGGTCATCAAGCCGCAGCGGCTCGGACTGCTCACCCGCCCCTTCGAGGTCGCCGACGGGTGCAGGCTCTCCGTGGGGTTGCTCGCGTTCGTGGGCTTCGACGCGCCGCGTGCGCTGCTCTCGGAGGTGGGACTGTGGAAGTTCGCCGCGCAGGAGCTCGGCGACACGCCCCTCGACCCGGGGATGCCCAAGACCCACGCGGAGTACCTCGTGCATGGGCGCGCCTTCGCGCCGGGGGGCACGCCCGTGCGCGGCGTCGGCGTCCGTGCGACCGTGGGCGCGCGGGTGAAGACGCTCCACGTGCTCGGCGACCGCTACTGGAACGTCGGCTACGGCGCCGCGCCCTCGGAGCCCACCCCCTTCGTCGAGATGCCCCTCTCGTGGGACCGCGCGTTCGGCGGGGCGGGCTTCTCGCCCAACCCCATCGGCCGCGGCGCCGCCGAGGTGCCCGCCGAGGGGGGCGCGACGCTCCACCCCCTCCCGAACATCGAGGATCCACGCGCGCTCATCGTCGACCCCTCCGATCGCCCCGCGCCGGTGGGATTCGGGCCCATCGACCCGATGTGGCCGCAGCGCGCGCGCAAGGCCGGCACCTACGACGACGCCTGGCTCAAGAGCCGCTTTCCCGCGCTCCCCGACGACCTCGACTGGACGTACTTCAACCTCGCGCCGCAGGACCAGTGGTTCGACCGTCACCCCGTCGGGCCGCAGCGCTTCGCGTTCGAGAACCTCCACCCCACCCGCCCTCGCGTGGAGGGGGAGCTCCCGGCCCTCGTGGGGCGCTGCTTCCTCACGCGCCGGAGCGCGGCCGGCGACGAGCTCGTCGAGGTGCCGACGCGCCTCGAGACCGTCTGGTTCTTCCCGCACGCCGAGCGGGCGGTGATGCTCTTTCGCGGCGTCGCGACGATCGCCGAAGACGACGCCCACGACGTCGCGCACCTCGTCGCGGCCTTCGAGGACCCCGAGGCCCCGAAGCCGCTGGAGCACTACCGCGACGTGCTCGCGGCGCGGCTGGATCCCGAGCGGGGCGTGCTCCTCGCGCTGCGCGACCACGACCTCATGCCCGACTGGGGCGACGCCGCGAAGCCGCCGGTCTACGAAGAGGGCGCGGCCATCGCGACCTTCGAGAACGCCTCCGCGAAGAACGCGCGGCGCAAGGCAGAGCGCGAGATCGCTCACCGAAGGGCGTGGCTCGTGACCCTCGGGCTCGACCCCGACGAGCACGGCCCGAAGCCCCTGCCGCCAGAGCCCGAGACGCCGACGCTCGAGCAGCTCCCGATGATCGTGCAGCAGGTGCAGGACGACGCGAAGACCCTCGAGGCCGAGGAGCGCAGGCTGCACGCCGCGCGCGAGGTGCGCATCCGCGCGCTCGCAGAGGAGAACGGGGTGCCGTGGTCGATGATCGAGGAGGAGCGGTCGCGGCCCACCGGCGGCCCGCCGACCTTCACCGCGGAGGGCAAGATGGGCGAGCTCCGCGCGATCGCGACGCGCGCCCGCGCCGACGGTCACCCCATCGATGAGATCGAGGGGATGCTCGTCGACGAGGCGCTCTGGGCGCAGTACCGCGAGGCCGAGCAGAAGATGCGCGACGCCTACCGCCTCTCCGCGCACCTCCAGCCCGAGGCGCCCGAGATGGATCCGCTCCGCTCCGACGCCGTGCGCGTCGCGGTCATGGAGGCCTACGCCGCGCGGCAGGACATCACCGGGCTCGACCTCACCGGCGCGCGGCTCCCGGGCATCGACCTGCGCGGCGCGGACCTCTCCCACAGCTTCTTGGAGCGCGCCGACCTGCGCAACGCCGACCTGCGCGGCGCGACCCTGGTCAACTGCGTGCTCGCGCGCGCCGACCTGCGCGGCGCGCAGCTGCAGGGCGCCGTGCTCCGCGGCGCGAACCTGGGCCTCGCGGCGCTGGCCGACGCGAACCTCGGCGACGGCGTGGACCTCTCCGGCGCCACCCTCTACAAGGCCGACCTCACCCGCGCGAGCCTGCGCGGCGCGAAGCTCGATCAGACCGACCTCCTGGAGGCGACGCTGGTGGGGGCCGACCTGTCGGGCGCCGACGCGCCGGGCCTCACGCTCCTGAAGTGCCGCATCGACGGCACGAGCTTCGCGCGGGCCCTGCTGGACCGGGCGAGCTTCCTCGAAGCCGAGGGCGAGGGCGTGGACCTGCGCGGCGCGCGCCTGGAGCGGGCGACCTTCTTCGCCGTGAAGCTGCCCGACGCGCGCTTCGACCACGCGCTCATGGTGAACGCGCGCATCGTCCGGGGGAGCGCCCTGCCCCGGGCGCGCTTCACGGGGGCGGTGCTGCGGCGCGCGAACCTCCGGGGCGCGACGCTCACCGAGGGTGACTTCACCGGCGCGGACCTCACCAACGCGGACCTCAGCGAGTGCGAGCTCTCCCGCGCGACGCTCCTCGGCGCCGTTGCGCAAGACTCGCTCTGGGTGCGCGCGGTGCTCCGCGACGCCGACCTGACGGGCGTGGACCTCATGCGGGCCGTGATGCAGAAGGCCGACCTGCGCGGCGCGTGCCTCGAGCGCGCGAACCTCTTCGCGGCGGACCTCGCGCGGGTGTACTCCACCGACCGCACGCGCTACGACGGCGCGAACCTGAAGAAGGTGCGCATCCACCCCGTGCGGAGGGCGACGTGAACCGCGCGGAGCTCGAGAGCCTGGTCTACTCGGGAGAGGCGATCACGGGCGTCGACCTCGCGGGGGCCGACCTCGCCGGCGCGCGGCTCACCGGGGCGACGATGGAGCGGGTGAACCTCGCCGGGGCCGACCTCACCGGCGCCGTGCTGAAGGAGGTGGTGCTGGCGGACTGCGACCTGCGCGGCGCGCGGCTCACGGACGTTGATTGGCGCCACGGCGTGGGGTACCGCACGCGCTTCGGCGACGCGTCGCTCCGCGGCGCGCGGATGGCGGTCGCGAGGGTGACCGAGTGCGACCTCGCGGGTGCGGACCTCTCCGGCGCGGACATGGAGCTCATCGCGGTGACGAAGTCGTCGCTCCGGGGCGTGCGCCTCGTCGGCGCGCGGCTCGAGCGCGGCGCGCTGCTGGAGTGCGAGATGGAGGGCGCAGACCTCACCGACGCGGACCTCCTCGCGACCACGCTCCTGCGCGCGGACCTGACCCGCGCCCGGTCGCTCCGCGCGCGCTTCGAGCGCACGATCCTCATCGAGGCGCGGCTCGCGGGCGCGGACCTGTCGTCGATGTCGTTGCGGCACTGTCAGTTCCTCGACGCCGACCTCGCGGGCTGTGACCTCCGGGGCGCGGTCCTCGCGGGGGCGAACTTCAAGGGCGCGGACCTGCGCCGGGCGCGGCTCGACGGCGCGCGGGGCCCGCTCGCGCTCTTCGTCGAAGCGAAGCTCGCGGAGGCCACGGCGACCCGCGGGGTGTTCCGCCAGTCGGCCTTTCAGTCCGCCGACCTCGGCGCCGCCGACTTCTCCGGCGCGGACCTCTACCAGTGCAACTTTCAGCGCGCGACCGCGGTGGGCGTGCGCATGGTCGGCTGCGACCTCACCTACGCAGACTTCTCGCGCGCGGACCTCACCCGCGCCGACCTCACCTCCGCCTCGATGTTCCGCGCGGTGCTCCACGAGGTGCGCGACGACGACGCCGTGATCACCGGGCGCGCCCTCGCGCTCGGGAGCGACCCCGACGTGGCCGAGGCCGAGGCGTGGCACGCCCGCGTGAACCGCAGGCGCGAGTGAATTCCATGACACCAGGGAGGCAGCGATGAGCGCACACGCACGCACGGTTCGGCTCGATGCGATCGAGCTCTTGGGCTTTCAGGCCACGGTGGTCTCCGCAGAGGGCTCGCGCTTCGAGGTCGAGGTCGTGGGCGAGCGCGCCGTCGCGCGCCGGGCGCTGAGCTGCCTCGTCGAGCCGGTCGTCGGCGACGTGGTGATGGCCGCCCTCCCCGGCGCCGACGCCGACGGGTGGATCCTCGCCGTGCTCGCCCGGCCCACGGCCGCGCGCGTCGAGCTGCTGGTCGACGGCGACCTCTCGCTGCGCGCGAGGGCGGGGCGGGTGACCGTCGCGTCGACCGCGGCGATCGACCTGGTCACCGGCGGTGCCGTGACCCTCGCGGGACGGTCCGTCGAGGTCACGGCGCGGGAGACCACCCTCTCCGCGGAGCGCGTGGTCGCGGTCGCGGGGGACCTCCGGGCCTCGGTCGACACCCTCACCCTCGACGGCGACTCGGCGACGGTGCGCGTCGACCGCGCCGCGCTCCACGCCGAGAGCGCCTACCGCACCGTGACCGGGATGGACACCGTGCGCGCCGGCGAGTCAGACCACCGCACCGAGGGGATGCTCCGCGTCCATGCGGGCCACGCGGTGGTCTCCGCCGACGCCCTCGTGAAGATGGACGCCGACCAGGTTCACATCGGCTGAACCCCCTCAGCCGCCGCGGAGCAGCGCGAGCGTCGCCTCGTCGAGGTACACCGAGAAGTGCCCGCAGCCCGCGCAGACGCGCGCGCGCGTGGGCTGCACGAGCAGCGGCTTCGCGAGAAAGCCCTGGCGCACCTCCGGGGCGTAGAAGTTCAGGTCCGCGTTGTTGATCTCGTAGGGGCCGAGGAGGCGCTCGTGGCCGCATGCGGCGCATCGCGGGGTCGTCATGGCGCGCACGCTAGCCCTGTGGTGTAGTCGCGCTCAAGCAACGCCAGCGAGAGCGAGTGACGATGTTCGCGAACACGCAGATGATGGGCATGGACACGGGCTTCCCCGATGTGTGCCTCACGCCGGCGCCGCCCGCGCCCGCGCCGATCCCGATCCCGTACCCGAACATCGCGATGGGGCCGATGGGCGTGCCCGCGGTGTACAACGTCCTCTTCATGTGCGCCCCCGCGCACAACATGATGACCTCCATCCCGCTGTCCAACGGCGACAACCCCGGCATCGCCACCGGCGTCGCCTCGGGGATGGTGATGGGCCCCGCGCGGCACCTCACCGGCGCCTTCACCTGCCTCGTCGGCGGCGCGCCCGCCACGCGCCTCACGAGCGTGGCGCTCCAGAACTCCACGAATTGCCCAGGCGTTCGCGTGGTGCCGAGTCAGGTGAAGGTCCTCATCGCGTCGCCGTGATCGCCGACGCTCCTCCGCCCGCTACTCGCTGCGGGCGGGGAGGTGCCGCGCGTCGCCCGGGGTGCGCACGCGGAGCTCATACGAGCCCGCGCCGAGCTCCACGGGCAGCAGCACCTGGGCGTCGAAGCGACCGTCGGGGCCCGTGGTGGTGCTCCCCAGCGCGGCGCTGCGCCGGCCGTTGCGCTCGACGGTCACGGGCACGCCGTCGTGGAGGAGCTCGACCTGCACCGCGAGGTCGGCCACCGGGCGCTGCTCGTCGTCGGTGGCCGAGCCCGCGCAGCGCACCAGCGTGCCGCGCACGAATCCCATGCGCTCCCCCGCGCGCCCCTGCGCGGTGACCTCGTCGAGGCGCAGCAGGGTCCGCGAGCGCGGCGGAGCCTCTGCGGCGCTGGGGGTTCCACGCGCCGAGGGAGACGTCTCGGCCGACGGGTCCGCCCCGCTCGACATCGCGCCCGACGCGCTCCCTGCCGCCCCCGCGACGACGCGCGTCGACGCGCCGACCGCGCCGGGGACCGCCCCACCCTGGGTCGCGCCGCTCGACGCCCCCACCGTGTCTTCTCCGACGCCTTGCGCCATCGCGGGTGACGGTGACGGTGACGGTGACGGTGACGGCGCGTGTCCGTTCGGCGCGGCCGCGCCGCGGGTCGAGTACCCGTTGGTGTACTCCGGCGGCCGCGGGAACGGATCGGGCTGCCGCGGCACGAAGGCCGGACGCGCCTGGTTGCCCTGCTCGCGCAGCGGCACGTCCCAGCCGCCGAGGTCGATGCGGGTCCACCCGTTCTCGGGGAGCTGCACCTCGGCCCACGCGTGCGCCTCGTTGCCCACGAAGCGCGCGGGCACACCCAGGGCCATGAGGGTGAGCGCGAAGGCGTAGGCCCGGTGTCGACACGCCCCCACGCCCCCGGTGGCGAGCGCGCGGTAGAGCGACGCGCTCGGCGGCGCGGGGAGGTCGGCGTCGCGAAACGCCCGGTAGTGCGCGGTGAGGCGCGAGAGGGTCGACGCGAGGTCGCCCCGCGCGCTGAGCCCGAGCTGCGTCACCACCGCGGGCGCGTCGGCGCCGAGGAACGCGGGCACCGCGGGCGGCGCGACGCCCAGACGTCGCGAGACCTCCGCGAGCGGCACCGCGGGCACCGAGGAGGGCACGAACATCCGCTCGGGGGCCTCGAGCACCCAGCTCAGTCGCACGGTGGCCACACGCTCTCCGCGCACGAAGAGGTTGCCCGCGGAGTCTTGAAAGAAGGCCACGCTCACCTGCGGCGAGGTGCGGTAGCCCACGACGAAGGACTCTGCGGCGACCGAGGGGAGCGGTGTGGGGTTGTCGGGCGAGAGCTCGAGGTTCGTGTCGCCCGTGAACCGCTGCGTGGGCCCCGTGAGCCCCGAAGGACCCACCGCGAGCGGGCGCAGCACGGGGTTGTGCACGAAGAGGCGCCCCTGCGCATCGACCGCGTCGAAGCTCTGCGTGCGCTTGAAGGGCGACACCGAGGGGGTGAACACCTCCCGGTAGCCGAGCTGCGTGCCCGCGGGGGAGCGGGTGTTGGCGTCGAGCTCCTTCGTGCTCGGGGCCCACGCCTCCCGCGGCCGCAGCACCTCGTCCGCCGGTCGCTGCGACTCGGACCACCCCCCGTCGGCGCTCGCCGCCCGCATCGCCTCGCGGTTCATGGGTGGCACCACCACCCCCCGCGGCAGCGACTCGAAGGGGTAGCTCGCCGGGAGGTTGCGGTGCAGCCGCGCGCCCGTCTCCTGCGCGTCGCCCGCCAGCGGGAGGGTGAGCACGGCGAGCAGGGGGAGGGCGCGGCGCATCACAGGGTCTCAGGTGCCACTGACCGCCGTGGGGCGCAAGGGTTCCCGCGCGGGCGGGCGCGTGCCCGGGATTCGCGTTAGAGTCCGCGGCGCATGCTCGCACCGCTGGTCATCGTCGCGTTGTCGGTGCTCGTGATCATCCACGAGTTCGGGCACTTCATCGTCGCCCGCGCCTTCGGGATGCGCGTGCAGGTGTTCTCCATCGGCTTCGGGCCGGTGCTCTGGCAGTGGCGGCCCAAGGGCAGCGAGACCGTCTATCAGGTCAGCGCCATCCCGCTGCTCGCGTACGTGAAGATCGCGGGCATGAGCCCGCAAGACGTCTCCGACCCGCGGGACCGCGGCACCTACCACAACGCCAGCGTGGTCGGTCGCTTCTTCACCATCGCCGCGGGCCCCCTGGCGA
>JBILLI010000326.1:0-8150 GCA_044376155.1 Polyangiales bacterium | reverse complement strand
CGGCGGACGGTCATCGTCGAACATCGACAACCAGCTCACGGGCAACTGGGCGCCCATCGCCGGAGTCTCGTGGGAGCGCGGCCCCTGGCGGGTGGCGCTGACCTACCGCGGCGCGCTGGTGGCGACCTTCGGCGTCACCATCGACGCGCGCAGCATCGGCGTGCCCGTGCCCATTCTGAACATCTCTGGCACCGCGCAGTACGACCCGCACCAGCTCCACCTCGAAGGCGCCTGGGCCCGCGGGCCCTGGGTGGTCGCGCTGGCCGTGACGGCGAAGCACTGGTCCGCGTTCGAGCGCGTGAGCGAGGCCACCAGCGAGGGGCTGTCACCGCGCCCGCCGAGCACGGGCTTCAGCGACACCGTGGTGGTGCGCGCGGGCGTGGAGCGACGCTGGGACCTCACCGACCGCACGGGCGTCGCGGTGCGGGCAGGGGTCTTCTACGAGCCCACGCCCGCCCCCGCGCGCACCCCCGAGCGCGCGTACCTCGACAACGACCGCCTCGCCGTCACCGCCGGCCTCGCGATGACCGCGCGCGTCGGCGACACCCGCTTCTGCGCGGAGATCTACGGACAGTTCCACGGGCTCGTTCCCCGCACCGGCGTCGCCGAGAACGGGCGCGAGGTCTCCTACGGCGGCACCGTGGGCGTGGCCGGTCTCAACGCCCTGGTGAACTTCTGATGCGCGGCCTCTGCCTCGTCGCGGCCATCGCCCTCGCGCCCTCGTGGGCCCGCGCGAACCCGCTGGACATGTACGGCTTCGGCGCGCGCGCGACCGCCCTCGGGGGCGCGGTGGGCGCGGACATCAGCGACCCCTACGCGGTGTATTACAACCCCGCGGGCCTCGTGCGGCTGCGGGGACTGCGCGTCGACCTGGGCTACCAGTACAACGCGCCCACGCTGCGCACCGACGGGCGCGACAACGGGGTCGCGGCGTCGCAGGGGGTGGTGGGCGGCATCGCCGCGCCGGGGCGAGCGTTCGGCGTGCCCTTCGCGTTCGGCATCGGGTTTCACTTCCCCGACGCGCGGCTCTCGCAGGTGCTCACGCCGCCGCAGCCCCAGCCCCGGTGGGAGCTCTACGGCATGCGCACGCAGCGCATGGTCGTCGTCGCGGCGCTGGCGATCTCGCCGCTGCGCTGGCTGCACCTCGGCGGCGCGGTGGCCTTTCTCGCGAGCACCGACGGCGGGGTCTCGATCGACGGACGCATCTCGGCGACCAACCCCGACACGACCGCCCTCCGGCACACCGTCGACGCCGACCTCACGGCGATTCGCTACGCGCACTTCGGCGCGCAGGCCGAGCTCGGGCGCGGCGTGAGCCTGGGCGTGACCTACCGCGATGAGTTCCGGCTCTCGCTGGCGCTGCGGGCTTCGCTGCGCGGACAGATCACCCTGGGCCCCGCCGACAACCCGCGGAGCTTCGCCATCCCCGGCGCGTACACCCTGAACTCGCGCACGCTCGCGGGGTTTCAGCCGCGGCAGGTCACGGCCAGCGCGTCGTGGCAGATCAACGAGCGATGGCGCGTCGGCGCCGACGTCACGTGGAACCAATGGTCCCGCTTCGAGGACCCCACCGCGGCCCTCGACGTGGCGCTGGACCTCGTGGTCCCCGCGGGATTTGGCATCACCACCCCGGCGGTGCCGATGGCGACGCAGCGGGTCCAACCCGGGTTTCAAGACACCTTCACGCCGCGCGTGGGGCTGCAGTATCAGGCCCCCGTCGGGAGGCACCGTCTGGAACTCCGCGCGGGCTATCACTGGGACCCATCCCCCGCGCCCGATCAGGGCGGCGTCACCACCTTCATTGACGTCAACCGCCACGTCGTCGCCCTCGGGTGTGGCCTCGCGCTGCGTCAGCTCGGCGCCGTGATCCCCGGCGGGATCACCCTCGACGCCTTCGCCTCCGCGCAGATCCTTGAGGCGCGCACCGTGATGAAAGACGACCCCACCGACCGCACGGGGGATTTCGTCGCCGACGGATATGTCATCAGCGCGGGGCTCAACGCCGCGGTGAGCTTTCGATGAGGTGCCTCCCGCTCGCCCTCGCCGTCGTCGCCCTCGGCTGCGGCACGCTCGAACAAGCCGGCACGATCGGCACGGACTTTCCCAACAACCGCACCGGCCCCTTTCGCGTGCTCGACGACGACGAACTCGACGGTCGTCGCTGCCTGACCGACGCCACCGGTCCAACGCTGCGCGACCCCGAGGTCACCCCGGGCGACGACGGCGCGCTGATCGTGGTCGCCACCGCCGACGTCGAGGGCGCGAGCCAGCTCCAGCGCCTGCGCCTCGACGCATCGCTGCGGGTGATCGAGGGCCCCACGGCGTTGCTGCCCGCGCTCCGCGACGCCCAGGCGCCATCGCTCGCCCGCGACGGTTCACGCTGGGTGCTCACCTACGCCCGCGAGGGTCGCATCGAGGCGGCCGCCAGCGACGACGGGCGCACCTTCGCCGCGGCGCGCGTGCCCCTGCTCACGGCGGACCCGCGCGACGGGGAGCTCGACGCGCTCAGCGGGCCCTCCCTCGCGCAGCATCCCGACGGGTCGTGGTGGCTCGCCTACGAGAGCGACGGTCAGGTGTGGCTGGCGCGCAGCGCGGGCGCGGCCGGGCCGTTCACGCGGGTTGATACCGATCCCGCGCGCGAGGGGCGGCAGGCGGTGCTCGCGTCGCGCAACGACGCGGCGGGGCTGCTGCGCCACGCGAACCCCACCCTGCGCGTCGAGCGCACGGGGGCGGGGCGCTTCATCTGGCGGGTGTTCGCCACCACGCGCGCCGAGGCCGTGGTCGACGGCGGGCTGCAGCGCACGCAGGTGATCTCCCTCGCGGCGTCGTACGACGGGCAGCGCTTCACGCCCGCGGCCGCGCCCGCGCTCGTGAGCCGCGTCGAGCCCGAGCCCGACGGCCCGGCCGCGTTGTTCGTGAGCGCCACGCAGAGCCTGCTGCTGTTCTCCGGGGCGTGCGGCGGGAGTCGCCGGGGGATCCGCGCCGCGGTGTACCCCGGCGACGTGCGGCTCCCGCTCACGCGCTGACGGCGGTGCGGGTCAGAGCAACCGCGCCGCGGCCGCGCGGATCGTCGCGTCGTCAGCGCCCTCCTTCGCGAGGCGCCTGAGCGCCGCTGCGTTCTTCTCCGGGGCGCGCATCACGTCGCGAAAGTCCACGCCGGCCTCGACGACGCGCTGCGCGAGCTTCGCCTGCTCGGCGCTGCGCGCGTAGGCGCCGAAGCCGGTGGCGGCGTTGCGACCGAGCCAGCTCCCCGAGAGCCAGTTGGAGGTGTCTTCGTCGAAGGGCACGATGCCGAGCTCCTCGCGCACGTCGCGCAGCGGGCGAGGGAGCATCTCCTCCCAGTACACCGACATCGGTGCGTGCCGCTGCTTCGCGGCCTCGCCCCGGGCGTAGGCCTCGCGCAGCAACGAGCGCCAGCGTCGCTGGCCCATGTCGGGGCGAATGAACATCCACGGCCCGAGCCCCATCGGCGTGATCGACGCGTACCGCAGCGGGATCGAGTGCCGGTAGCCGAAGTCGAAGAAGATCAGCAGCCCTTCACCCGCGAGGTCGGTCTGGTACCCCACGAGCACGTGGATCATGTCGTGGAGCCAGCGGTAGCGCTCGATCATGTACCGCGCGTCGTCGGGCATCTGGTAGCGGTCGAAGAAGCCGTCGCGGTAGATCAGCCCGGCCAGCATGTAGCCCGGCACGCCGGTCGCGTTGCACATCGCGTCGTGGTAGGCGCGCCCGAGGCTGCCCTCCGGCATGCGCGCGAGCGCGTCGCCGTCGGAGAGGATCCGCGCGAGGTCCGGTCGGTCGGCGAGCACGCGCTTGCCCGTCGGGTGCTGGCGCATCTGCTCCAGCCTCGCGAGGATGTCGACGCCGGTCGCGTAGAGCAGCATGCGCGGCATCTGCTTCGCGCCGCCCTCGGAGACGGGGTTCATCAGCCAGCGCGTGCCCGCCACGAGGGCGCGCAGCGGATACCGCTTGGAGAGCGTCGGCGCGTTCATCGGGCTCCGAGTTCAAGCCCGGTCGACGGGGAGCGTCAACGGGCCCGAGGTGACATGTCTGCGCATCACAGCGCGGAGGAGGTGCCTCACGACGCGCCGTCAGACCGCGCGGGGGGACTCGCGGTCGGGGCCCAGCGACTCGGGCGGCGGCGCGCCCGCGCCGTAGGTGCGCGTCTCGACCTGCTCGAAGCGCACGGGATAGGCCGAGAGCGGGACCTGGCGCTCGATGCGGGCGCGGGCGCGGAGCGCGGCGCGAACGGCGGCGAGCAGCGCCCTCGACGGGGGAGGGTCCCCCAACACCAGGCGGAGGCGCTCGGGCATGAGGCACACGGCGACCGGACGCACCGCGGGGCGCAGCGGCGCAGGGAGCATCTCGCGGAGCACGTTCATCGTGGCCTCGGCCACGCGCCGGGGGTTCTCGCCCGGCACGAACTGTTCGCGCTCGTACGAGGCGACGAAGGACGCGAACTCTTCGTAGGTCTCGGGGAGCGCGGTGATGTTCATGCGCGCGCCGACGCCGCGCCAGAAGTGGAACCACGCGCGGGCCTCGTGGTCGGTGAAGGGGCGCCAGGCGAAGTCGCGGGCCCACCGCAGCGGGAAGTCGATGAAGGTCCAGAGGACGAAGCGGAAGTCGTCGTTGGCGATGGCGTAGCGCGCGTGGATCTCGTTCATGCGCGCGATGGCGCGGCGGCCGTACTCGCCGTCCCACCCGCTCTCGACGAAGCGGTTGATGAGCAGCTGGGTGTCGTCGTAGCGCTTCTGCCCGTGCCGCTCGAACTGCCGCGTGGCCGCGAGCACCCGGGCCACCGAGGCGCTCCCGAAGGTGTAGAGCAGGGCGAGCTCCAGCGAGCGCTGCAGGTCCCACGGGAACTCGTACACCGCGAGCAGCCGCGCGATGCGCTGGCAGTCGCGCGCGGCGTCGAGCCGTGCGATCTCGTCGGCGACCCTCGGGTCGCGCAGCAGTCCGAAGCGGCGGTGGTAGTCGTCCATGGGTCCTCCTTGTGGGGTCAGCGGGCGCGCTTCGACCGCGCGCGCGACGGGGGCACCGGGGCGGGGGAGCGGCCGGTCAGGTATCCGAGCGCGAGGCGCGTGAGGTCGTCGACCAGCGCGTCGCCGTCGAGCAGCTCGGGGCGGCGCAGCACGGCGTTGTGGGTGAGCGCCTCGACCATGCCGAAGACCACGAAGGCCGCGCGCGCGGGGTCGTCGGGCACGAGCGCGTCGCGGTGGGCCTCGAAGTACGTCGCGGTGAGCGCGGTGAGCTCGGCCTCGGCGCGCGCGAGGTGCACCCGGGCCCCGAGGGCGGGGCGGGCGCTCTCCAGCAAGCGGTGCAGCGCGGGGTTGATGCGGTGCACGTCCACCGCGAGGTGCGCGAGGTGGCGCACGCCCGCGTCGAGGGGCAGCGCGGTGACCTCGCGCAGGCCGCGCACCATGCGCTCGAAGAGCGCGCCCACGTGCCGCGCGGCGATCTCTTCGATGATCGCGTCGCGCCCCGAGAAGTACTGGTAGATCGACCCCACGCTGACCGACGCGCGGCGGGCGATCTCGTTCACCGACGTGCCCTCGAACCCGTCGCGGAGCAGCAGCGCGCGGGCGGCGTCAACGATGGCGTCGCGGGTCTCGACCGCGCGGGCCTGCGTGGGCGCGCGCGTCGCCGCGGCCCGAGACTTCGAGGTCTTTCCTGGCACGCCGTGAATGTGAGCGAGCATTCAGGTTCGTGCAAGGGGGACCTGAGCGATCGCTCACATTGGGGGCCGAGGTCGCGCGCGGTGACGGTCCCGGCCGCGCCACGACGCCGGGGGCGTATCGTCGCGGGATGTCCACGCCCGCGACCACCGTGCTGCTCAACGCCGACGTGCGCCCGATGGTCGCCGACCGCGGCCGCGCCGAGGCCCTCGCGTGGCGCGGTGACTCGCTGCTCGCGGTGGGCGATCGCGCGGAGGTCCTGCGCGTCGCGGGCCCCGACGCGACGGTGCGTGACCTCCAGGGCGCCACGGTGCTCCCGGGCTTCATCGACGCCCACCACCACCCGTGCATCGTCGCGCTCTACGGCGCCCTCGTGCGCCTCACACCCCCCACGGTGACTGACATCCCGAGCCTGCAGCGCGCCATCGCCGACGCCGCCGCAAAGCTCCCGCCCGGCGCGTGGCTGGTCACCCTCGACTGGGACGAGACGCGGCTCCGCGAGCGGCGTGCGCCCACCGCGCAGGAGCTCGACGAGGCCGCGCCGCACAACCCGGTCTTCGCGATGCACTACACCTGCCACCGCGCGGTCGCGAACCACCGCGCGCTGACCCTCGCGGGCCTCGACGACCGCGCGCCCGATCCGCCCGGGGGCGTGCTCTCGCGCGACCGCCGCGGGCGCCTCGACGGGCTCCTCATCGAGCGGGCGATGAGCCCCGTCGAGGCCATGGCCCGCGGGAGCCTCCTCGCGCGCGACGTCGACGGCGTGTGCGCGCGGCTCTCGGCGCACCACCGCGCGCTGCTGGCGGTGGGGATCACCCGCGTGGTCGACGCCGCTGTGCCCGGCGACCTCGTGGGGATGTACCGCGAGGCGCAGCGGCAGGGCGCGCTGCGGGTGCCCACGGTGATGTTCCCCACGGCCACGTCGGGCTACCTCGACGAGCCCTGGGAGGCCCTCGACGGCGCGCCCACGGGCCACCGCGAGGGGCTGCTGGAGGTGGGCGCGGTGAAGCTCGTGCTCGACGGCGCGCCGGTCTGTCACATGTGCCTGCGCGTCGGGCAGAGCCTCGGCGCGCTGCTGCGGGCGTGGTCCCTGGCTGCCCGAGGTCGCACCCTCGACCCGGTGCGCACGGCGATGTCGGTGCATCCGCGGCTGGGTCGTGACGGGCGGCTGCACTCGGGCCTGGCGATCTACCGCCCCGACGAGGCCGCGCGCGTCGTGGCGGCGGCCGCAGCGCGGGGCTTCGGCGTGGCGTCGCACGCCATCGGCAACGCGGCCATCGAGACGGCCCTCGAGGCCTATGAGCGCGCGGGCCCGGCGCTGCATCGCGCGGCGCGGCCGCGGGTGGAGCACGGGTCCTTCGCGTCGCCGGAGCAGGTGCGGCGCATCGCGGCGACGGGCGTGGCCGTGGTCACGCAGCCCGCGTTTCTGGCCATGCCCGCGCTGCGCGACGCGCCTGAAATCCCGGGGCTCCCGCACATTCCGCTGCGCAGCCTGCTCGACGCCGGCGCCCTCGTGGCCGGCAGCTCGGACCACCCCGTGACGGGCTTCGACCCCCTCGACGGGCTGCGCGCGGCGGTCTCCCGGCGCAACGCGCGGGGGGTGGTCACCGAGGCCGACGAGCGGGTGTCCCTCGACGAGGCCCTCGCGCTCTACACCCGCTCCGCCGCCGTCGCGAGCGGCTGCGCGGACCGTTGCGGCACCCTCGCGCCGGGCCTGCGCGCCGACCTCGTGGTGCTCTCCGGGCCGTTGCGCCGAGAGAGCGACCTCGACGGGGTGAGGGTCGTCGAGACCGTGCTGGGGGGAGAGACCGTGCACGCGCACCCGGGGTGACCGAAGGGGCTCGCGCGGCGGAATGACCACGGAGGGGAGCGCGTTGGGCACACATGCGTGACGACCGGGTGGAGGGGGTGCTGCTGGGCACGGCGTACGGAGATGCCCTCGGCCTCGCCACCGAGGGGATGAGCGCCCGGGCCATCGCGCGCCGCTTCGGCGCCGTGGAGCGATTCAACCTCCTGGGGCGCAAGGGTTTCGTCTCGGATGACACCGAGCAGAGCGCGCTCGTGGCGCAGTCCCTCGCGCGCCACCCCGACGACCTCGACGCGGCGGTGCGGGCGTTTCGGCGGTCGCTGCTCGGGTGGTTCCTGCGGCTGCCCTGGGGCATCGGCCTCGCGACGCTGCGCGCGTGCGGGCGCATCGCCCTGGGGCTCCGCCGCAGCGGCGTGTCGAGCGGCGGGAACGGCGCCGCGATGCGGGCCGCGGTGCTCGGGGTGGTCTTCGCCGACCCGGCGCGGCGAAGGGCGTGGAGCGACCGCTTCGCCGAGGTGACCCACACCCATCCGCTCGCGGTGCAGGGCGCGCGCTTCGTCGCCGAGGTCGCGGCGCGCGCGGGGGAGGGTACGCCCACCGACGTGCTCCGCGCGGCCCGCGGTGTGATGGACCAGGCCGCGCTGACCGACGCCCTCGACGCCGCGCTG
>JBILLI010000325.1:0-8170 GCA_044376155.1 Polyangiales bacterium | reverse complement strand
AGGTCACGCCCCCACGCGGAGGACCGGCGCCGACCGCGTTGCTGCCGGGTGCCTCGCCCGTCAGAGCGCGGCGCGGGCGCGGCGGGTGAGCGCCTGCACGGCGTCTTGCGCGCGGCGGTTCACCGCGCGGAGGTTCTGCTCGCCCACGGCGAAGGGCTCGCCCACGGCGATGGCGACGCGCACCTCGGGCAGCGCGAGGAGCCGTCGGGCGTGGGCGCTGAAGGGCTCGTCGAAGTACTCCGCGTCGCCGTCGGCGTAGGCGAGGCCCACGGGCACGACCTCGCCGCCGGTGCGGGTGATGGCCATGAAGGCGCCGGGCTGAAAGGGGCGGACCTCGTCGCCCTTGAAGGTGGTCCCTTCGGGGAAGACCGAGACGGTCTCTCCGCGGGCGAGCACGTCGCTCACCGCGCGAATGGCCGCGGCCCCCGCGGTGGGGTTGCTGCGGTCGACGTAGAGCGTGCCCGCGCGCGTGGCCACGGGGCCCACCACGGGCCACGAGGCCATCTCGCGCTTCGCGAGGATGTGCCCGCCGAAGCGCCACAGGAGCACCGCGATGTCGGCGATGGAGCGGTGGTTCATCACCACGAGACGTCCCCCCGCGGGCGGCGCCGCGCGCTCCCCGGACCACGACCCCGGCGCGACGATCACCCTGGCGCCCAGGGACTTCAGCGTCGCTGTGGCCCAGCGCCGGAGCCACGCGTCCCTCCGCGCGGGGGTCTCTCCGCGCAGGCGCTCCTCGACGATCATCCCGCCGGTGAGCCCCGCGGTGGCTACGCCCAGCGCGCCGCCGCGGAGCGTTGCCCGCACATCTCTCCAGGGGGGGATCACGTTCCTCCGTCGCTCACCGGGGTCGTGCGCACGCGCAGCGAGAAGGGCCGCGCGCCCGCGGTCTGCACGGCGACGAACCACTCGCCCGCCGCGAGGTTGTTCGCGCGCAGCTCGGGGTCGGCCCCCGCGCCGGCGTCTCCGCCCCGCGTGCCGCTGTCGCACCGCAGGGTGGCGGTGTCTCCGCACGCGCGCAGCAGGGCCACGGCCCCGGGCACCTCGCCCTCGCGCGCGCCGTCGTCGACGCGCAGCACCACGTCGCGCGGGCCCGGCAGCGTCAGGCGGAACCACGCCGTGCCGCGGGTCACCATCGCATCAACACAGGGCAGCGGCGCGCCCGGCGCGAAGGCCGCCGTGCTCCCGTAGCCCACGAGCTCGCCCCCCGCGGACATCAGCGCCACGGCCTCGGCGCACACGTTGTTCGCGGGGCGGCAGGTGACGGCGTCGGCGAGGTCGATGAGGCCGTCGCAGTTGTTGTCGCGCCCGTCGCCGCAGCGCTCGGTGACCATGGGGTGCACCGCGGGGTCGCGGTCATCGCAGTCGTTCCCCAAGGCCGCGCCCGGGCGCGCGTCGCGGGGGCACTGGCGGTCGACGTGGCCGTCGCCGTCGAGGTCCCGCGGGGTGTGCATGCAGCCCTGGGAGGCGGAGCACGCGTCGACGGTGCAGGGGTCGTGGTCGTTGCAGTCCACCCCCTGCGCGGGGCGGGTGCAGCCCGTGGCGCGGTCGGCGGTCGGATCGCTGGGGGCGCAGCGCTCGTCGCCGTTGCAGCGGTCGCCGTCGCCGCAGCGCGCGCCGTCGGCGTCGTGGGCGCAGCGTCGGGCGCCCTCGTCGCAGCGGTCGACGGTGCAGCGCACGTTGTCGTCGCAGGGGTCGGCGCCCGCGACGCAGCGGCCCTGCTCGCAGCGCTCGGCGCCGTTGCAGAACACCCCGTCGTCGCAGGGCGGGTCGGTGGTGCACGCCCCACCCAACGGAACCCGTTGCGGCGCAGAGACTTCCGCGCGGTCGAAGAGACCCCCCGCGTCTGCGCCGAGGTCGGTCACGGCGGCGTCGAGACCCGGCGCGGGGGTCGCGCTGCATCCGAGCGCGGCGACGAGCGTGATCGAGAGCGGTCGCATCCCTTCACCCCAGAGGGTATCAGCCCCGGCCGCGCCGCGCCCACCACGCGAGGCCGCCCACCACGAGCACCGCGGCGAGCACCTTCGGGAAGAAGTACGGCTCCTCCACCGGCGGCGGGATCGACGGCCCCTCGTTCGGGGTGATCGCCGCGGGCGTCGGGCGCGGACCGTCTTCCCACCCGTCGTGGGTGAGCACCCCGCGGTCGATCTGCACGCCGTCCGTCCCCACGGCGGTGAAGGTGACCTTCGCGCGCTCGACGTCGACCCGCACGACGTGGTGCGCGCTGGCGTAGGCGATGACCCCGTCGCGGGCCGACCGCCGTCGGTACAGCGGCGCGCCGCCACCCCCGCTCACCATGTACCGCACGCGGTCGTGGTCGCCGCGCTCGTAGAGGTGGTCGTGCCCGGCGATGACCAGGTCCACCCGGTGGCGTCGCAGCAGGCCGTTCACCCCGCTCTCGGCGAGGACGGGGTTGTCGCCGTGCGGACCCGACGACCGCGGCCCCCAGTGCATCACCACGAAGAGCCAGTCGTCGGGCCCCTCGGCGCGCGCGCGGGAGAGCTCGCGGTCGAGCCAGGTGCGGGCCTCGCCGTCCCAGTCGTCGTAGGCGTTGGCGAGCACGAAGCGGGTGTTGCCGTAGCGAAAGGTGTAGTCGAGCTCGGGCGACGGACCCTCGGCCGAGACGTGCACATACCGCCGGTAGTTCTCGATGCCCGGCGAGCCCGGCCGCACGATCTCGTGGTTGCCGATGACCGGCACGAAGATCGTCTGGCGCAGCAGCGGCGCCTCGATGGTGAAGAACTCCTGCCAGAGTTCGAGCTCGCGGCCGTCTTCGACGAGGTCGCCGGTGTGCACCACGAAGTCGGGTCCTTCGCGCCGCGCGGCCTCTACCGCCGCGCGATGCCGGGTCTCGCTGGAGCGGGTGTCGCCGTAGATCACGAAGCGAAAGGGCACCGGCGTGCGGGGGAGGGTCGAGAAGCTCCCCTGCGCGGGGGTGAGCCCGTCGCCCTCCACGGTGTAGCGGTAGCGCGTGCCGTCGCGCAGCCCCCCGAGGCGGACCTCGTGCAGCGTGCCGCGTGCGCTCTCGGCGGTCACCGCGGGGCCCGCGTCGCCGTCGACGGGAGACGCCGTCACGCGGAGGTTCCCGGGGTGCGCGCGCTCGGCGAGGACCATCACCGACCCGGGCTGCGGGTCCATCACCCAGGGGCCCTTGCGCAGAGGGGTCTGCGCGAGCGCAGGGGTCGCCATGAGCGCGAGGGAGAGGGCGAGGGCGCGTCGCACCGAAGGTCTATATCCCAGGTGCGCGCCCCGGCGACACCCTCAAGGCGACGGTCGTGCGACACTCCCCCCGTGCGCGTCACCGCGTTCATCGCCACCCTCGCGGCCGCCCTCGGCGCGGCGTCCGAGGCCCGCGCGCAGACCGAGCCGGGGCGCATCTCCCTGGTCGTCGGAACGGAGTTCCCGCAGTGGATCGGCGGCGGCCTCGCGGTGGGCCTCGGCCGCGGCGCACGGCTGCAGAGCGTCGCGGGCGCCGCCCCCGGCCCCTACATCGACCTGGTGCACACCACCGTGCGCGCGGTCTCGGGCGGACGCACGCAGGACGACGCCCTCCGCGCGGCGGTGCAGCGCGCGGTCACCTGGCGCACCCATGTGGTGTGGAAGCCCTTCTCGCGCAATGGATTCGAGGTGGGTGGAGGCTTCGGGATGATGGTCCTGGAGGGTGATGTCTCCAGCGAGCTCGCCCTCTCCCTCGCGGGCGCCACCGACCGCAGCCGCGTGCCGCCCCCCTACGCGCTGCGCACGGTCCTGCTGCAGGCCGACGCGGAGCTCGGGTGGTCGTGGCCGCTCTCGCCCTCGTTCGCGCTGCGCGTGGGTCTGGGCGTCGGGGTGACCTTCTTCGCCGACACGCAGGTGATGCTGAAGTACGGCGCGACCCTGCCCGAGGTGCAGGCCACGCTGACCCGCGGCACCGACGCCCTGCGCGCGTGGTTCACCGAGTGGCGGGTGATCCCCGGGCTCTCGCTCACGCTGCACTGGGCGCTGTAGCGCTACGGCGCGGGCTCGGTGCGCTGTCGCACGACGAACTCCACCCGGCGGTTCATCGCCCGACCGCCCGGCGCGCGGTTGTCGGCGAGGGGCACGGTCTCGCCATAGCCCCGCGCCTCCAGGCGATCGGCCGACACCCCGTGCGCCACCAGCCACGCGCGAATGGAGCTCGCCCGTCGCTGCGAGAGGTCGAGGTTGTGCGGATCATCGCCGTCGTCGTCGGTGTGCCCCTGGATCTCGATGCGCGTGAGCTCAGGGTGCGCCTCCAGCGCCGCGGCGACCTCGGTGAGCAACGACACGCTCACGGGCAGGATCACGTCGCGGTCCACCGCGAAGCGCGGCTGCTGCGGGATCACCACCCGGTCGCCGCGCACGAACACCCGCGGGCACCCGTGGGTCGCGCGATCACTCGACGCCACCCCTCGCTCGAGCGGGCACGCGTCGAGGGCGTTGAGGATCCCGTCTCCGTCGGGGTCCGGGTGCGGGCACCCCCGCGACGCCGGATCGGGGTGTGAACCCGCGGGCTCCAGGGGGCACACATCGTCGGGGTCGCGCACGCCATCGCGGTCGCGGTCCTCGCGGGGGCAGCCTTCGCGCGCGGGGTCGGGGTCGTCGCCCATGGGGCGGGTGGGGCACTGGTCTTGATCGTCGCGAACCCCGTCGCGGTCCTGGTCCCGCACGGGGCACCCGGGTACGCGCGGGTCGGGGCGCGGCCCGGCGGGCTCGTCAGGGCAGCGGTCGTTGGGGTCGAGCACGAGGTCCGCGTCGCGGTCCCCCACCCCGGTGAGGTCGTCGTCCACCTGCGGCGCGTAGCCGACGGAGAGCACCGCGCGCACGTCGGCGGTGCCATCACCCAGCACCGCCCCGGGGCCCGCGGCGACGCCCAACGCGAGGCCGCGACGCGACACATGTCGCAGTCCCGCAAGGGTTTCGATCGACACCGCGCCGGTCGCGCCGGGGTCGTCGAGGCGCAGCTCAACGCCTCCCTCGACGGTGATCACCGTGCGCGCGGCCACGGGGATGCTCACCCCGACGCGCGCGAATCCCTGGTGTCGCCACCCGAGTCGCACGGCGGCGCCGAGGTTCACCGCGAAGACGTAGTCCCGCGCCCAGGTGGCCTCGAAGAGAGCACGGGGGGTGAGGCTCACCGCGCCGTCGCCCGCCCACGCGGCGGCGTCGCCCGTGGGGAGCCCGGCGCCGAGGGCCAGCGCGAGCCGGTAGGCCCCGCGCCGCGCGAAGCCCGCGACGCGCACGCGCACGTCCACCCGAAGGTCCCCCGGGGCGGGGGCGGCGGCGTTGAGGGCGCTCTCTTGAAAGAGCACCAGGGGCATCGCGACGCCGACCTGCAGACGGTCGAAGAGACCCAGGGTCACCGCGGCGTGCGCCGTCGCGCGGTGGGTGAAGACCGGCGCACGCTCCAGGGTGCGGAGCCGGTGGGCGTACTCCCCGACGAGCACGGCGCCCACGCGGAGGTGGGGGGTGACCCAGGCGCGCTCGGTGAGCGCGAGGTCGTCGGCGTTGGTCGGCGCGAGGTAACGGCTCGCCGAGAAGCCCTGCGCGCGCGTGGCGGAGGGCAGCGCGAGGAGGGACGCGAGGACGAGCGGGATCCGGCGGTGCATGCGGGGACGGTGCCGAGGTTGTACACCCGCGCGGGCACGGTTCGTCGCCGCGCCTGTCGTGACAGACAGGCCGGGGTTTCGCGCCGGTGTCGCGCTGGCGGTCTGGCCGCGAAGGGAGGGCGCGCGCACCCCGGCGAGGCCACCGCCCGCGGGCGCGTCAGACACGCGGTGACCTTTGTGACAACCGTGATAGGGTGCCCGCGTCGTGAGCATCCTGAAAACCATTCTCGACGCCGTCGGCGCCCGCCGCCGCGAGCGCCCGGTCTGCATCTTCGACCTCGACGGGACCCTCTACGAGAACCGCCCCCGCACGCTGCGCATCCTGCACGCGGTGGCGGCCTCGCTCGAGAGCGAGCACCGCGACGACGCCTCGGCGATCCTCGCGCTCTCGTGGCAGGACCTCGCGTATCGGGTGGAGGACACCCTGCGCCCCCGCGGGGTCTCCGAGGTGGTCATCGAGCGCTGCGTGGCCGCGTGGCGCAAGAAGTTCTTCACCGACACGGCGTGCTCCGACGACATCCCCCAGCGCGGCGCGGTGCGCTTCGTGCGGCAGTGCTACGACCGCGGCGCGACGGTGGTGTACCTCACCGGGCGAGACATCCCGGGGATGCTCGTGGGCACCGTGCGCACCCTGCGCGACGACGGCTTTCCCATCGGCGTGCCGCGCACCGAGCTGGTGCTCAAGCCCACCTTCGAGGAGAGCGACATCACCTTCAAGGAGGGCACCTTCGACGCCCTCGACGAGCTCGGCACGGTCATCGCGACCTTCGAGAACGAGCCGGGCAACGCGAACAAGTTCCTCGCGCGCTGGCCGAGCGCGTACTCGATCTTCGTCGCGACGCAGTGGGCCCCCGGCGCGCCCGACCCCGACCAGGGCGTGGTCACCGTGACGAACTTCGAAGAGTGACCCGCGATGCCCACGGCGCTCGTGCTCGAGGGGCTGCGCAAGGTCTTTCCCGACGGCACCGTGGGCCTCGATGGGGTGTCCCTGACGGTCCCCGGGGGGGAGGCCGTGGCGGTGCTCGGGCGCTCTGGCGCGGGCAAGAGCACCCTGCTGCGCTGCGCCTCGCGGCTCATCGAACCCACCGCGGGTGTCGCGCGCATCGGCGACACCGAGCTCACGGCGATGAAGGGCCTCGCCCTGGCCCGCGCGCGGGGGCGCATCGGGTTCGTGTTTCAGCAGTTCAACCTCATCAAGTCGCACACCGCGCTGGAGAACGTGCTCGTGGCGCGCCTCGGCCACGTCTCGTACCTCCGCGGGCTGATGGGCCTCTGGCGCCCTGACGACATCGCCCTCGCGTCGCGCTGCCTCGACGAGGTGGGGCTCACCGAGAAGCACCACAGCGCCGCGCGCGACCTCTCGGGCGGACAGCAGCAACGCGTCGCCGTGGCCCGCGCCTTCGCGCAGGAGCCCGACGCGATCTTCGCCGACGAGCCCACGGCCTCCCTCGACCCGCACCTCGCGGCCACCGTGCTCGCGATGCTCCGTGACTACGCGAAGCGCCGCGCGGTGCCGCTGCTGGTGAACGTGCACACCGTGGCCCACGCGCGGCGGTACTTCGACCGCGTGGTGGGCATGCGCGCGGGCAAGATCGTGCACGACGGCCCCGCGAGTGATCTCACCGACGCCGAGGTGAACGCGATCTACGGGGTCGCGCAGGGCGAGGAGACCGCGCTGTAGGGCCTCTCGTCAGCGATCAGCCCGGGTCGCGCCGAGACTCCTCCAAGACGGCGCGAAGGAGCGGAAGGACGGCTCGGTCCTTGGGTCGATCCGCGAAGCTCTTGGCGGCGATGAGGTCCTCCAGCGAGAGCACGTCGACCGCGTGACCACGGAGCGTGATGCGGGTGGCGCGCGCCGCGACATCCTCGAAGGTCGTGTTCGCGCCGATGGTCCCCAGCACGTCGAGGTCTCCGAGCGACGTCGACAGGAGCTGGTGCCCCGGACCGAGGAGGTGCTCTGGCCCCGGCGTCAACCTACGCGAGTCGTGTCGATACACCGCGCCGAGGCTCGCGAGCGCGCGCAACAAGCGATCGACGTTCTCTGGCGTTCGCCGATGCAGCACGTCGAGGTCAAAGGTCGTCAGCGACGCGCCCTGGAGCACCGCGGCGACGCCGCCGACGATGATGAACTCCACGCCGTGCTCCGCGAGGAGCGTGACGAGCTCAGCGAAGCGCGGTGCTTCGTCGGCCACGCCGCGCCTCGGCGATGAAGTCCACCATCGCCTGCAGGGCGGCGAGTCGCTGCTCCGGCGGGCGTCGGAGAAGCGCCCGGATCTGCGCGCGATCAACGCCCTGCTCGTCGACCCCGTCGGCCTCCGTCTCGACAGGCTTCACGCCTTCCATGGCGCTAGCGTAGCCGAGTCGTCAGCGCCTGACGAGGTGATCGCCGCGCTCCCCTCGCGCACCTCGCGGCCGCGTTCCGCGCGTTCTTCCACCACCTCCCTCCACGCGTCCCGGTCGGCCGCGTTCCGCGCGTTCTTCTCCTGCATCGCGCCCCGCCTCCCTCCCGGCCGCTGCCCGCGCGTTCTTCCACCACCTCGCGCCGCCGCGCCGCCGAGCGCCCT
>JBILLI010000324.1:0-8171 GCA_044376155.1 Polyangiales bacterium | reverse complement strand
GGCTCAGGGCAGGGGGAAGTCGAAGAGCACCGCGATGCTGGAGGTCGGCGGATCCGACGCCCCAGCCTGCCCAAGGTTTCGCAGGTCGTTGAGGCCCCAACACCATAACTGGCGAGCACCATCACTCCAGCGAGCAGCCCCCCCGGCGAAAATCATGCCATTTTTGCACTCTTCACTCTGTATGCTTCGCGAGTAACTCGACCAGATCGGGTGCTGGCGCATCTGAGCGCTCGATCCGTCGATTCTCGCGCGGGGTTGCCTGGATGGGCAACCCCCAGCCATCAGGGCGCATCTCCCCACGGGCCGCAAGCAGACCTTGCGTGACAACATCGTTTCATGGACGTTCAGGTCATCCGTGTCCGAAATTCGGGCATTTCTCCCCGTAGACGGCCCGCCCCCCTCTCCACAGCACTTCGCCTACCCTCCCCCGCATGGACCGCCTCGACGCCCTCCGCGACGCCCTCCGCGCCTTCGTCACCGACCGCGCGTGGGATCAGTTCCACGACCCCAAGAACCTCGCCATGGCCGTGGCCTCCGAGGCGGGTGAGCTCGCCGCCGAACTCCGCTGGGTGCCCAACACCGACAGCGATGCCCACGTGCGCACCGAGCCCGCGCGGCAGCGCATCGCCGACGAGGTGGGCGACGTGGCCCTCACCCTCTTGATGTTCGCCGACCGCGCCGGCCTCGACCTCGCGACCTGCATGGAGAACAAGCTCGCGAAGAACCTCGCGAAGTTCCCCGTCGAGAAGGTCCACGGCAAGGCCGGGCGCTGAGTCGCGCGGGACGACTCAGCGGAAGTGAATCGCGACGGGGGTGTGCCCGCCCGGGCCGTTCCACTCGCCGTTCGCGACGTCCATGACCTGCACGATGTCGGCGAAGGCCGTGGTGTCGTCGGCGCTGATCTGCAGGATGTGGGTGCGCTGCCCCGAGAGTCGCCGCGCATGGAACACCTCGGCCAGCGCCGTGGGGTCACCGCGGAACGGCACGCGCTGCTCGTCGGCGGCCGTGTTCGCCACCGTCACCTCCCCGCGGCGGAGGTGCACGTTCAGCACCTCTTCGGGCGGCAGCGGGTCCACGATGGGCCCGTCCATCGCGCGCTGCGGGTGATGATGCGCCTCGACCCCGCTGGTCTTCGCCCACACCGCCGTGACCAGCAGGAACGCGATGCACGCGACCAGCAGGTCGATCATCGGGATCAGGTTGATCGTGGCGTCCTGCGGCCGTCGTCCGGTGGAGGTGCCCATCCCCGCGTCTACGTTCGCCATGCGGGAGTCTGACCGCCGCGGGGCGAGAAGGTTCCCTATGCGCGCCCGTAGGTGCGCCGGGCCCACGCCGCCGTGGCGCGCACCTGTTCGTCGAAGGCCGTGGGCTTGAGCCCGAAGGTCTCGCGAAAGGCCCCGTCGTCGACCCGGTAGGGCTCCTGCCACTGGTATCGCATCTCGCCGAGCTCGCGCATCATGGGCACGAACCACCCGGCGACCTTCACCACCCACCCCGGCAGCGCGCTCACCCGCACCTCGCGCGAGAGCTCGCGCCCCAGGGCCGCGGCCCAGTCGTTCATCGAGACGGCCTCCCCCGTGGGCAGGTGCCACACGCGCCCGGGCGCCTCGGGGCGGGCGCCCAGCACCGCGAGGCCGCGCGCCACGTCGGGGCCATAGGTGAACGCGTGCGGCAGAGAGGGATCGCCGAAGCACTCGCCCGCGCGGCCCGCGAAGACCCGCTGAAAGAAGCGCTCCCCGAGGTGGGCGTTGACCACCCCGGGGCCCACGAAGTCACTCGCCTTGCCGATCACCACCGAGGCTTCGCCCTTCGCGTGGGCCGTGAGGTAGCGCTCCTGCAACCGCAGCCGCAGCGCGCCCTTGCGGGAGCACGGCGCGAAGGGGCCCTCGGGGCGCATCACCGCACCGTTCATGCGGCCGAAGGCGTAGAGGTTGTCGAGCACCACGAGGCGCGCGCCCTCGACCTTCGCGGCGGTGAGGGCGCCTTCGGTGAGGGCGGGGAGCTCGGCGTCCCAGCGGTCGTAGGGGGGGTTCATGCACTGGTAGACCACGGCGGCCCCGCGTCCGGCCGCGCGGGCGGTGTCGGGGTCGGCGAGGGATCCGCGCAGGCGCGTGACGCCGTCGAGGGGGGTTCCCTCGGAGCGGGCCACGAGGCGCACGGGGTGACCCTCGGCCACGAGGAGCTTCGCGAGGTGGGTGCCGATCTGCCCGGCGCCGAGAATCACGTGGGTCGTGTTGGACATGTCCGGGAGTGTTGCAACGACGCACGGATCTGTCCCGCACAACAAGGTAGCCTTGCAGGGATGCAAGACCGACCGTGGCGCTGGGACGACGTGGCGCTCTTTCTCGCGCTCTACCGCGAGGGCTCGCTGGGGCGCGCGGGCGCGCGGCTCGGGGTCGACGCCTCGACGCTGTCGCGACGGCTCGCGGCCATGGAAGAGACCCTGGCGCTGAGCCTTTTCGAGCGCGGGCGCGACGGGTTGCGCGCCACCGCCGCGGCCGAGCGACTGCTGGGCGCGGCCGAGGCCATGGAGCACGCCGCCGCGGACTTTCACCGCGACGTCGAGGGCTTCGAGCGCACGGTGGAGGGGGTGGTGCGGGTGACGGCGCCGCCGGGGTTGACCGACGCGATCCTGGCGCCGCGGGTGGGGGAGCTGCGCGCGCGGCACCCGAAGCTCGTGCTGGAGCTCGAGGCGAGCGTCTCGTACGCCGACCTCTCGCGCCGCGAGGCCGACCTCGCCCTGCGCGCGACGCGCCCGTCGCGGGGAGACCTCGTGGCGCGCAAGGTCGTGAGCACCCGCACGGTCCCCCTCGGGAGCGCGGACTACGTGCGCGCGCTGGGCACGCTGCGCGACGTGGAGGACGCCCGGTGGATCGTCTACGGCGACGACCTCGCGACCCTGGCGACCATGCGCTGGCTGCGGGCGCAGAGCCCGAGGATGGTCCCGGCGCTGGTGACCTCGTCGTTCCCCGCGCAGATGGCCGCGGCGCGGGCGGGGGTGGGGCTGGTGCTCGCGCCGATCCCGTTTCGTGAGTTCGCGGGGCTCACGGCGGCGAAGGTCTCGGCGGCGCTGCAGCGCTCGCTGCGCGCGTTGCCCGACGACGACCTCTGGCTCGTGGGGCACCGCGCGCTGCGGGGCGTGCCGCGGGTGGCGGCGGTGTGGCAGTGGCTGGAGGCGCTCTTCGCCGAGACGCCCCGGCGCTGAGCACGCGCCTCGCTCACTGCGTCGGCGTGCGCCAGTAGCGCACCTGCGGGTCGGGGCGCCCCACGCGTTGCGCGACGTCGGCGAGGGTCGCTTGCACGCCCGAGACGGCGACGGTCAGCCGACGCGCGGGGCAGCGCGAGGCGAGCTCACGGAGGTGCTCGGTGGTGCGCTCGCGCAGGCGGGCCCGATCCGGAGGCTGCGGCGCCTCGCCCGCGAGCAGGTCGGAGGCGATGAGGAGGCCCACGCCGTCGGGGGAGTCCCAGTCCAGTTCGCGCTGCTCCAGCAGAAGGGAGACCGCGCGGTCGGCTTCGACGCGCTCGAGGCCGCGGGTCGCCATGACCTCAAGCTGCTCCATCACGAGCTCGAGCGCGTTTGCGGCGTCGGCCTGCGCGGGCAGCGCGGTGAGCAGCAGGATCGCCTGGCCGCCGATGTCGCGCACCTCGGCGTGCACCGAGTCGTAGACGAGCGCGTGCTCGCCGCGAATGAGCTCGTCGAGCCGGGAGCCCATGCTCGCGCCGAGCACGGCGGCGAAGGCGCGCTGCGCGGCGACGTCCGCGCCCCGGCTGCCCCCGAGGGGACACGCGACGGTCACCACCGAGAGGGGTGAACCCGCGGGCACCAGGATCACGGGCTGCATCTCGGCCGGGAACGACCCGTACTCGCGCTCGGGGGGAGCATCGGGGGCGAGCGTGAGGGCACCGAGGGTCTCTTCGAGAACGGGCTGCGCTTCTGCCGGCGACACGTCGCTCACCACGACCACGGAGGCGCGCTGCGTCGCATACGCGCCGAGGAGCGCGCGACGGGCGGCCGTCACGGTCACCGCTCGAAGCTCATTGGCGTAGCCCATGGGGGGGCGCGCCGCCGCAGACTCCTCGCCGTACAACTGCTGGAGGATCGCGATCTCCATCGCCTCTGCGAGCCCGACGGCGTCGCGCCGCTGCAGGGAGAGCTGGTCCCTCGCCCGGGTGATCACCGCGTCGGGAATGCCCGTGGGTGAGAGCGCCGCGCTCAGCCGCGTGGCCACCTGCCGCAGCGCGCCTCGCGGGGCGGACGCGGAGACGACGGTGCCGAGGTCCGACGACGCGGCATCGACGTGCGGTCGCAGCCCGTCAGACTCCACGGAGAGCGCGCTCACCAGCGCGGCGTTCGCCGAGGCGAGGGCGGCGCGGTCAAATACCCGGCTCTGCAACCCTGCGGCGGGAGAGACCAGGACCACCTGCGCCGAGGCCCTCGCTCGCTGCAGCAGATGCACCGTGAGCCCGTTGCGCAGCCGCAGCGCGTGGACCGCGGACCACTCCGCGGTCGGGGTCCACGCCAGGGGCGGCGGGGCCGAGACCCGATGCGACGACACCGGTGTCTCGCGCCACGCGGCCGCCAGCGGTGGCAGCGCGGAACGCGCGGCGCACCCGGCGAGCGCGACGAGCAGCATGAGGCCGAGGCCCTTCGTGGCGCGGCGGATCACCGAGGGCTCCGCGGGCGATAGGGCAACGGGGCGTCGTCGGCCTGATTGACATGCAGCATCACACCCCGCCCCGGCGCGAGGAGCCGCCGGACCGCGGTGCAGGTGCCCGCGCGGTCGAGGGCGGTGAAGCGCGCGAGGTCTCGCACGTACCCGCCGGGGTCGTCGGGATCACGGTCGCGCGCGAGGTCCTCTGCGAGCTCGGTCAGCGAGGTGGGCGGGGTGCGGTAGCCCGCCAGCTCGGTCTCCCGCGCGGCCTCGAACCACCCGTCGGTCTCGCAGCGCCGCAGCGCGTTCGTCACCGCACGGAGCACGTACCCGCGCACGTGGTCGGTCACGCCGCCGATGCCGAGATCCACCGTGAGCACAAAGCGAGAGCCGCTGGCCGCGCTGAACTGTCGCGCCACGACCCCGGTCACCACCTGCCGCGCGGCGAGCAGCGCCTCCTCGACGGCCGTCGCGAAGAAGCGTCGAAACACGTCGAGTTCGGCGTCTCCGGGCGCGCGGTGCGCCGGCGTGCGCCAGCCGATGGCGAGCCGCGCGTGGTCGACCCTGGCCTCGACCTCGATGTCGGGCGCGCCCTCCCGCGGCTCGGCGGCGTCGACGTCCCGCGGCCGCGGCACCGCCCGCGCGGGGATGTCACCGAAGCTCTGGGCGATGGCCGCCCGCGCGGCCTCGGGGTCGAACCCGCCCACCACCGTGAGGTGCGCGTTGCCGGGCGCGTACCACTGTTGAAAGAACCACCGGGCGGCGTCGAGGCGGAGGGCATCGGGGTCGGTGACCCCCAGGGCCTCTGTGCGCAGCGGCTGCCCCGGGGGAAAGAGCGCCTGGAGGAGCAGCGCGTTCGCGGCGGTGAAGGGAGAGAGCCCGACCCGCTCGACGTGCTCGCGCCACACGATGGCCCGCTCGCGCTCGACGTTCCCCTCGGTCATCGCGTCGAGGCCGAAGGCGAGGCGGTCGCCCTCCAGCCAGAGCACGCGAGAGAGCTGCGACGACGTCGCCGAGGTCACGTACGCGGTGCGCTCGGCCTGGGTGAACCCGTTGGCGCGGGCGATCCCGAAGGCGCGCAGGCGGTGGGTGGTCGAGCCGTGGGTGTGGCGCGTGCCGCGAAAGAGCAGGTGCTCCACGAGGTGCGCGGTCTCGGGGTAGCCCTCGGGGTCGTGGGCGAGCCCGGCGTCGTAGTCCATGCGCACCACGACCTGCCCGCGCGTCGGATCGGGCGCCAGGAGCACGTCGAGCCCGTTGGGCAGGGCGTAGCGCGTCGCGGACACGGGCGGGTCGGCGTGGGCTTCGCCGCAGACCGAGACCATCGCCAGCAGCGCCCCCAGGGTGTTCGTCGATCTCACGTGAACGCAGCCTCCCCGGGCGGATGCTTCGCCGCGGGGGCTCCGTGCGTCAAGGGTTTCCTGGCGGCGCGAGGGCTACGCCGCGTCGAGCTCGGCGAGCATGCGCTCGGCGTTGGTGACGCCGTCGGTGCCGCCCTCGAAGCGCCGCGAGAGCTTCATGTCGGGCGTGAGCTTCCACGGCGAGCGCTTCGCCGCGCACAGCTCCATCACCTTCGCGGCGTCGATGGGCGAGTCGTCCTTGAGGTGGACCACCACGCGGTCTTTGTTCGCCTCGATGGCCAGCGCGCGCAGCGGGCGCAGGCGGGACTTCAGCGCCATCACCCGCACGAGGATGCGCGCGGGCGCGGGCGCGGGGCCGAAGCGGTCTTCCATTTCCGCCGCGAGGTCTTGCACCTCTTCGGCGTCGCGGGCGCTGGCGAGGCGCTTGTAGAGCGAGAGCCGCACGCCGACGTCTTCGATGTACTCCTGCGGCAGAAAGCTCGGCTCGTCGAAGCCCAGCTCGGGGTCGATGCCGGGCACCACGGGCTGCCCGCGGAGCTCGGCCACGGCCTCTTCGAGCATCTGGCAATAGAGGTCGAAGCCCACCGCCGTGACGCTCCCGCTCTGCTCGGCGCCGAGGAGGTCGCCCGCGCCGCGGAGCTCGAGGTCGAGGGAGGCGACGTGAAAGCCCGAGCCCAGCTCGGTGAACTTCTCGATGGCCTCGATGCGCGCGCGGGCCTCCTCGCTCATCTGCGACGGCGGCGGCACGAAGAGGTAGCAGTACGCGCGCTCGCGGGCGCGGCCCACCCGGCCGCGGAGCTGGTAGAGCTGCGAGAGCCCGAAGAGGTCCGCGCGGTCGATGATCATGGTGTTGGCCCGCGGGATGTCGATGCCGCTCTCGATGATCGCCGTCGCGCAGAGCACGTCGTAGCGGCCCTCGATGAAGTCCATCATCACGGTCTCGAGCACCTCGGGCGCCATCTGCCCGTGCGCCACCGCCACGCGCGCCGTGGGGATGAGCTGCTGCAGCTTGTCGGCCCGCTCGTAGAGCCCCTCGACGCGGTTGTAGACGAAGAACACCTGCCCCCCGCGCGCGAGCTCGCGGGTCACGGCCTCTTTCAAGAGCTGCGCGTCGTCGCGCGAGACCACCGTGCGCACGGCGCGGCGGTCGACGGGCGCGGTGGTGATGAGCGAGAGGTCGCGCATGCCCGACACCGCCATCTGCAGCGTGCGGGGGATGGGCGTGGCGCTCAGCGTGAGCACGTCGAGCTGTGCCTTGAGCGCCTTGATGCGCTCCTTGTGGGTGACCCCGAAGCGCTGCTCCTCGTCGACGATGAGCAGGCCGAGGTCTTTGAAGTGCACGTCCTTGGAGAGCAGGCGGTGGGTGCCCACGAGCACGTCGACCTTGCCCTCCTTCACCCGCTGCAGGATCTCCCGCTGCTCGGCGTTGGTGATGAAGCGCGAGAGCACCGCGACCTCCAGCGGGTACGCGCCCATGCGCTCGGAGAAGGTGCGAAAGTGCTGCTGCGCGAGCACCGTGGTGGGGCACAGCACGGCCACCTGCCCGCCCTGCGACGCGACGTGAAAGGCCGCGCGAATGGCCACCTCGGTCTTGCCGAAGCCCACGTCGCCGCAGACGAGGCGGTCCATCGGGGTGCTGCGCTCGAGGTCGATGAGCACCTCCTCGATGGCCTTGAGCTGGTCGTTGGTCTCTTCGAAGGGAAAGGTCGCCTCGAACTCCCGGTAGAGCATGTCGGGCGACGGAAAGGCCCGGCCGGGGTTCGCCTTGCGCTCGGCGTGGATGCGCAGGAGGTCGTCGGCGAGCTGTCGCACCGCCCGCGCGACCTTGGCCTTGGCCTTCGCGAAGGTGCTGCCCCCGAGGCGGTCCACGCGGGGCGTGGCCTCGGAGCCCGAGAACTTCTGGATCTGGTTCAGCCGCGTGACCGGGAGGAAGAGACGGTCTCCGCCCGAGTACTCGATCACCAGCAGGTCGGTCTCGCTGGCGCCGAGCTTGCGGTGCTCGAGCCCGAGGTACTTCCCGATGCCGTGGTCGACGTGCACGATGAAGTCGCCCACGGTGAGCGCGCGCAGGTCGTCGAGAAAGGCCCGGGCGTTGTCGCCGCTGGCGCGCTTGCGGGCGCTGCGGCGGGCGCGGGCGCCGAAGACCTCTTCTTCGGTGACC
>JBILLI010000323.1:0-8185 GCA_044376155.1 Polyangiales bacterium | reverse complement strand
CACGCCGAGACCACGGCCGCGGAGATCCTCGCGCAGACCGGCGGGCGCGTGGGGGCCTTCGTCGCGGGCGCGGGCACCGGCGGCACGATCAGCGGCGTCGGACGTCGGTTGAAGGCCGCCCTCCCCCGCGTGCGCGTGGTGCTCGCCGACCCCGTGGGCTCGGCCCTCGCGGACTGGGTCGAGACGGGCGTGCTCGGCCCCGACGGGAGCTACGCGGTCGAGGGCATCGGCGGCAGCGAGGCGCCCGCGAACCTCCACCGCGACGTGATCGACGCCGCCGAGCGGGTGAGCGACGACGAGAGCTTCGCGATGACCCGACGGCTCATCGTCGAAGAGGGGTTGCTCGTGGGTGGTTCCGCGGGCACCAACGTGGTCGCGGCCCTGCGCGTCGCGGCCCGCGGCGGCCTCGACGGCCCGGTGGTCACGGTGCTCCCCGACGCGTGGGACCGCTATCGTGCGAAGCCCTGGATGCAAGCCTGGAGCACCGAGTGAGCGACGACCCGATCTACCTCGATCACAACGCCACGACCCCGCTGCGGCCCGAGGTCGTCGACGCGATGATCCCCTCCCTGCGGGATCACTTCGGCAACCCCTCCAGCGCGCACGTCTACGGCGCCCGCGCCCGCGCCGCGATGGAGCAGGCCCGCGCGCAGGTCGCGTCGCTGCTCGGGTGTGACCCCGACGAGGTGGTGTTCACCTCGGGTGGTACGGAGGCGAACAACCTCGCGATCCGCGGGGTGATGGAGGCCTCACCGCGCCGGGGCGTGGTCAGCACGGTCATCGAGCACCCGGCGACGTCGCGACCGTGCGCCTGGCTCGCGCAGCGCGGCCACCGCGTCACGCACCTGCCCGTGGACCGCGACGGCCGCGCCGTGCCCGACGCCCGGGTCTTCGACGAGAACACCGCGCTGCTCACGGTGATGCACGCCAACAACGAGACGGGGGTGATCCAACCCGTCGCTGAACTCGCGGCCCTCGCGCGCGCCGTGGGCGCCCTGGTGCACACCGACGCGGCCCAGTCGGTGGGCAAGGTCCCCGTGCGGGTGCGGAACATGGGCGTCGACCTGCTCACCGTCGCGGGTCACAAGCTCTACGCGCCCAAGGGCGTGGGCGCGCTCTACGTGCGCCGAGGCACCCACCTCGCGCCCTTCGCGCTCGGGGCGGGGCACGAGCGGGGGGTGCGTCCGGGCACCGAGAACGTGGCCTCCCTCGTGGGCCTCGGGGTGGCGTGCGAGATCGCACAGCGCGAGCTCGAAGAGACCGCGTCGCGGGTCACCACGTTGCGCAACGCGTTGTGGGAGAGGCTCTTGTGCGCGGTGCCGGGCCTCGCGCGCAACGGTCACCCGACGGCGGTGCTTCCCAACACCCTCAGCGTGCGCTTCCCGCGCGCGTCGGGGAGCGCGGTGCTCGCGGGCGCGCCCGAGGTGGCCGCGTCGACGGGGTCGGCGTGCCACGAGGGGCACGAGGCGGCGTCGGCGGTGATCCTCGCGATGGGGGTGTCGCCCGACGAGGCCCTGGGCACCGTGCGCCTAACCCTCGGCCACGGGACCACCCCCGACGAGGTCCACCGCGCAGCTGACGCCCTCGCGCGGTCGTGGCGGGCGGTCACCGCATAGCCACGCCCATCACGGCACGAGCAGCCACGCGCGCAGGGCGTCGGCGTACCCCGCGCGGTGACAATCAGGGTTCGTGGCCCCCTCGACCTCGCGCTTGTGGCCCGCGTCGAGCAGCGCCATCGACGCGGGGCCCATCTCCTCGCGGGCCATGGGCCGCAGCCATCGCCAACGCGCGATCTCGCTGGGAGACAAAGGCATCGAGAGCAACGAGGGCGCGCTCCGTCCGTCGTCAGGAAGCCACGCGTCGCTCTGTGCGAGGAGCGCGTCACCCACGCCGCGGTGGAGCACGGGAACCTCCGGCGCGACGAACGAGAAGAGCGACTGGAGGTGCAGCGAGAGAGCCACCCCCCACGGATCGAGGTCGGTCACGACGAGCACCCGCGACGGCGCGTGGCGCGCGAGCACCTCGCGGAGCGAGTCGACAGATGGCGCCGCGTAGCAGACGACGACGGTCACGGGAGGTGTCACTCCCGGCCACAGCCAGCGCGCAACGCAGGGTTTCTGGGTCCACACGAGGTCGCCCCCACGGGCGTCGCCCGCGGCGATGGCGATGGGACGACCCAACGCATCAGGCGCGTCGGAGAGGGACTCCCATGGCTCGTTGTCAGGGTCTTGCGCGGGGCCGTCGAAGGGAGGGAGCGCGTCGAGCCTCGTAGATCCTCCGTGGAACTCTCCCTTCTCGCTACTCGGTGTCATGGCCCGCGCCGAACACCTCGTCGAGCTGCGTCGCGGTCACCGCGCGTCGGAGCCAGTCGTTCAGCACGACGACGTCGTCGCACCCGTCGATGCGCCCACGCGCAGCCTCATCGAGCGTGAGCCCCCGCGCGGCCAGCACCGTCAGCAATGCGCGGCCCACGCCGCGGGCCTCTCCGCGGGCCTCTCCGCGGGCCTCTCCGCGGGCCTCACCGCGGGCCTCACCGCGGGCCTCACCGCGGGCCTCACCGCGGGCCTCACGAGACCGCAGGGCGTCTTCGAGGACCCGGTTGCGCGATGCGAGGAGCGCCTGCGCCACGACGTCGTCGGCCAGCACGCGGTCGACCAGCGCGCCCGCGGGGATGGGGACGCGCAGGCAGCGATCGACGATTTCGTGCGTGGGCTCAAGGGAGGTCCACCCCTCGGCGTCGTGGTTCCACTCGTAGACGGTGCGGTCGGCGATGCGCACGCAGAACACCCGTCGCACGCCGCGCGCCACGAGCTTCTCGGCCTTTCCCGTGGCGTGCGACAGCCGCTCGCTGTCGAGCACCTCGAAGGCGATCTCTTCGAGCCGCCGCCCGCCCGTCGTGGGATCTGTCCCCACGGGAAAGATGCTCACGTCGGGAGCGAGGTCGTTGTCCTCGTCGGTGCGCGTGAGCATGTCCACCGCCCCCTCGTAGCCGTCCGCGAGCGCGCCCGCGAACACGTGCGCGACCGCGAAGTGTCGGGTGGCGTGCGGCGGATTCGCCCCCATGGTCCGAATCAGCACCCCGTCGACGACCTGCGCGTGGGACTCAGGGGCGACGAGGCGATCGTCCACCGCGGGGAGCGAGGCGCGATGGCCGGGGGCGTAGGCGCTAGTGTCGCGAGTCACAAGCCAGGTCCGGAATGCGTGCGGATCCGCGGCGCGCAGCGACGTTGCTCCTCCCTTGCGTGGCTCAGCCACGCGGCGGTCGTCACGCCTTGCTGCGCTTGCGGCTCCTTCGCATCCGGCCCTTTCTTGTGACTCGCGACACTAGACGATGTACGGCCCGGCGCCATCAGCACGGGCCCGCGGGGTTGCGACGACATGTCCGAGAGCGTAGCGCAGCACAGCGGCCGGATCACGCGCGGGGATGGCGGTGCGGGAGGTGCTCCATCGTCCACGGGTGCTCGTGGTGGTCGAGCGCGTCCGACGGCGCGACCCAGGTGGGATCGAGCCGCGCCCGCAGGCGCGCGACGGTGCGGTGATCGCGCTGGCTCACCACCGGGATGCCCGCGCGGAGCAGGGTCGCCGCGGCCACACCCACCCCCTTCTGAAACCGCCGCAGCGGGACCAGCCGACAGCCATCGGAGATCACCTGAGTCCCGCAGGCCGCGCTCATGTCGGTGAGCACCGCGAGCTCAACCCGCTCCGCGCGCGCGAACGACAGCATCGCCTCGGCCCCCGCGATCATCGCGTCGGTGAGGTCGGCGCCGTGCTCGTCGCGCACCCGCGCGCGGCCCTCGAGCACATCGACCCCGTCTCCCCCGTGCAGGTCGGGCATCGTGCGGGGGATGCCCATGCTGTGCGCCTCCGGGCAGAACGGCAGCACGCGCATCGTGGGGAGCGCGAAGAGGTCGCGCAGCGCGCCCGCCATGCCATAGTCGGTGCCGTCGATCCCGCACGGCCACGCCGCGAGGCAACCGCTCACGAGCACACGCCAGGGATCGTCGCGCGTCGGGGTGCGCAATGCATCCACGGCCTCAGGGTGGTAAGCGATCAGCATGGCGGGGGTTGTTGGGGTTGGACGAGGGACCTGACAAGCGCGCGCCGTCGCTGCGCAGACGCCTCTCCCCTCACCAGAACGCGGGGCGGGTGGGCAGCGCGGCGTGGCAGCGGCTGCAGTCGCGGTGGTCGTCGTTCACGTCCTCGAGCGCGCCGCACGCCTCGCAGCGGACCCACAGTCGGTTCATGCGCGTGGGGGTCCACACGCTGGTCCACACCGAGGCGACGAAGTCTTGCGTGAAGAGCTCGCGCATCGCGGTGGCGTGGTGCTTCGCGAGGGCGCGCTTCATCGACTCCTCGTCCTCCCACGCGGTCACGGTGAAGCCGCGCAGGCCGGTGAAGCCCGTGACGATGGAGATGAACCCGGGCTCGGCGAGAAAGTCCTGCGCGTTCTGCCGCGAGTGCGCGCGGATGCGCTCGCGCTCGGCCGGATCCTTCGCGGCGATCCAGGTGAGGGCGATGACCCCGGGGGGCTTCGGGTTGCCCGAGGCCGCGCGCATGGAATAGCCGTACTGCGCGATGGGCGACTCGATGGGCCCCGCGAGGGCCAGCGCGACGAAGTCCTCGGGGCTCATCGTCGTGCATCTTTCAGCGCCCGAGGGTCGCGATGACAAGGTCGGCGGTCTCGGCGCCCGAGAAGTTCTGCTGCCCCGTGATGAGGTTGCCGTCGCGCACCGCGAAGCCCCGCCACAGACCCGCCTGCACGAAGTTGGCGCCGAGCTTCGTGAGCTCGTCCTCGATGCGCCAGGGCATCAGGTGCCGGTCACGCGACATCGCGCCCATGGACCACACGACGTTGTCGGCGAAGTCTTCTTCGACGTTGGCGAAGCCCGTGACGGTCTTGCCCTTCGCCAGCAGCTCCCCGCTGGAGAGCCTCGCGTAGCGCAGGATCGCCACGCCGTGACAGAGCGCGGCGGCGACCTTGCCGGCCTCGTAGAAGGCCACGAACTTCTGGTGCAGCGCGGTGGCGCCCTCGAAGCTGAACATCGGCGCCTGTCCCCCCGCCACGACGATGGCGTCGAAGCGGGCGACGTCGATCTCGGTGACGGCGCGGGTGTTCTCGACCAGGGCGGCGAGGCTCGGGGTGTGAATGAAGCCCTGGGAGATGAGGTCCGACGCGGAGTAGCCGCTGGCGTCGCGGGGGTCGCTCATGCCGTCGGCCGCGCAGCGTCCGCCATCGGGGCTGAAGACCTCGACCTCGTAGCCCGCCTCGTGAAAGGCGTAGTACGGGTGCGTCAGCTCGGACCACCAGAAGCCCACGGGCCACCCCGTGGTGCTGGAGGTCGCGGGGTTCGCGATCACGATGGCGACGCGCTTGGGCTGGTTCTTGTTCGACGGGTTCGGGTCACGCAGGCTCATTCACTTCGCTCCGGTTCGGGGACGCCACGGTCCGCTCGCCGGGCAACATTGCCCTCGGAACTCATGCAGGCAACGCAACAGAAGTGAACCCGATGTTGCATCGGGTGCACATCTCAACGGACGCGGCGCGGGCGTTTGCGGGTCTGCCCCGAGGTGGGATCACTGGCGTCGAGGCGTGTGCGCGGCGCCTCGTGGCGCTCCCCCGCGCCCTGCTGCGCCGCCCGCACCCACACGTCGCGCATGAAGCGGTGGCCCTCGTCGGCGTCGAGCCGGGGGTGCCACACGAGGCTCAGCGCGTAGGGGCGCAGGGGCAGCGGGACCTCCAGCACGGTGAGCGACAGCGCGTCGGCGAAGCGCCGCGCCACGCGCTCGGAGACCGTGAGCAGGTAGTCGGTCTCGGCCGCGAGCTGCAGGGCGGCGTGAAAGTACGGCACCGCCCGGACCACCGTGCGGGTGAGCCCGCGCTCCCGGAGCACGTCATCGATGTAGCCGCCGGGACGTCCCCGGGGCGCCACCTGGAGGTGCATCCCCGCCACGAACTGCGTGAGGGTGAAGCGCTTGCGCAGCACGGGATGGCCCTTGCGCACCAAGCACACGAAGCGGTCGGTGAGCAGCGTGCGGGCGCGCATCTCGGGGGGGAGGTCGCCGTAGATCCCCACCGCGAGGTCGGAGCCCTGCTCGCGGAGCTGCGCGGCGTCGTCGGCGCTGTTGGGCACCACCCGCAGCACCGCCCGGGGCGCCTCCTCGCGGAGCAACCGATCCACCGTCGCGCAGAGCACGGTGAGCACGTAGTCGGTCGCGTGGACCACGAAGGCGCGGTCGAGCTCCTGCGCGAGAAAGGGTCGCGGCGGGGTGAGCGCGGCCCGGGCAGACTCCACGGCCTGGTGCACCTGCGGCTTCAGCGCCACCGCCCGGGGCGTGAGCACCATCCCCCGGCCCGCGCGCACCAGGATGGGATCGCCCAATCGCTCCCGAATGCGCGCGAGGGCGTGGCTCATCGCGGGGGTCGAGAGCCCCACCCGGCGGGCCGCGCCGGTGACGCCGCCCTCCTGCAGCAGCGCGTCGAGGGAGACCAGCAGGGAGAGATCCGCGGGTTGCATCGAGTGCAACGATGATGATCGGATCTTCCATCCGTCAAGATGGTTCTTGGGTGCGCCCTCGCGGGGAGGCGCCGCCGAAGGCCTCGGCGACGGCGAGCCGGACCCACCCGCGAAACCACGTCACCGCGGGGTCGCGGTCGAGCAGCGCGCTCCAGAACAGCTTCAGCGCCAGGGGCGGGAGCTTCAGGGGGCACGGCAACGCCACCAGCCCGAAGCGCGGCGCGACCTCGGCGAGCACCGCGCGGGGCACGGTGAAGAGCAGGTCGGTGCGCGCGAGCAGCGGGGGCGCGAGGAGAAAGTGCGGGAGGTACGGCCCGCTGCGGCGGGTCAGGCGACGCGCGCGGGCCGCGCGGTCGACGGGGCCCTCGGCGTTGCCCGGCGTGCGCACGCGGATGTGCGCGAACGACGCCCAGGTCTTCGCGCTCCAGCCCTTCACCGCGGGGTGGTCCCGCCGGGCGTAGACCGCCCAGTCGAGGGTGACCAGCGGCTCGTGGCACACGCCCTCGATGGACGCGCCCGTGCCCGGCGCGACCACCAGGTCGACCCGCCCGTCGGCGACGTCGCGGAACATCCCCGGGGTGCCCGGCACGAGCTCGACGCCGACCCGAGGCGCTTGCACGCCCAGCGTCGCCAGCAGCGTCGGGAGGATCGCGGCCACGAAGTCAGGCCCCGCGAGGGTGAACCCCCGGTCGGAGGTGCCGGGGTCGAAGGGCCCCTCCTGCGCGAGCACCCGCCCGAGGGCGCGCAGGAGGCGGGAGACCTCGCCCGCGAGGCGCTCGGCCCGGGGGGTGGCCCGCATCTCCCCGCCCACGCGCACGAGGATCGGGTCGCCGAGCTGATCCCGCAGCCGCGCGAGGGCGTGGCTCACCGCGGACTGGGTGCGACCGAGCCGCTTCGCCGCGCGGGTGACGTTGCGCTCCTGGAGCAGCACGTCGAGCGCCACGAGGAGGTTCAGGTCGATCGCGGAGACATCCACCGTGTGCATGACCCATGCAGTCTATTCGTTTCCTTCATGACCGCCCAGGCGGCAGGTTGGGTCTCGGGCTCAGCGTTTCCCCTGCGCCCCGGAGCACCGTCATGCGCGCCCACGTGGTCACGAAGTATGGTCCGCCCGCGAAGGTCCTCGCGCTGCGCGAGGTGCCCGAGGCGGCGCTCTCGCCCGGAGAGGTCCGCATCGACGTGTCGGCCGCGGCGCTGAACCCCGTGGACCTCAAGACCTGCGCGGGCGAGCCCAAGATGCTCCTGCCCTTCGCGCCCCCCTTCGTGCTCGGGGTGGACCTCGCAGGCGTCGTCACCGAGGTCGGCGCGTCGGTGACCTCCCTGCGCGTCGGCGACCCGGTCTTCGCCTACGCGGGCATGGACCACATGGGCGCCTTCGCCGAGTCGGTCACCCTCGACGCGGCGCGGGTCGCGCGGGCGCCGAAGGGGATGGCCCTCGACACCGCCGCCTGCCTCCCCCTGCCAGGGCTCTGCGCGCTGCAGGCGCTCGACGCGGGGGGCGTGGTGGCGGGCTCGCGGGTGCTGGTGCACGGCGGCGTCGGGGGCGTGGGGAGCCTCGCGGTGCAGCTCGCCGCGCAGCGCGGGGCCGAGGTGTTCGCCACCGTCGCGGCGGGGGACTTCGACCGCGCCCGAGGCCTGGGGGCGGCCCACCCCATCGACTACCGCGCGCA
>JBILLI010000322.1:0-8189 GCA_044376155.1 Polyangiales bacterium | reverse complement strand
CGCCTCGGCCCGCGACGTGCGCGAGACCTTCGCGCGCATGGCGATGGACGACGAAGAGACCGTCGCCCTCGTGGCCGGCGGACACACCTTCGGCAAGGCCCACGGCGCGGGTGATCCCTCCCTCCTGGGACCCGAGCCCGAGGGGGCCGACCTCGCGCACCAGGGCCTCGGGTGGATCAACCGCCACGGCACGGGCGTCGGCGGCGACGCCACCACCAGCGGCATCGAGGGCGCGTGGAAGCCCAACCCCACCCGCTGGGACATGGGCTACCTCGAGACCCTCTTCGGCTACGAGTGGGAGCTCACGAAGAGCCCCGCGGGCGCGCACCAGTGGCGGCCGAAGGGGGGCGCGGGCGCAGACGCCGTGGTCGACGCCCACGACCCGACGAAGCGCCACGCGCCCATGATGACCACCGCCGACCTCGCGCTGCGCGCCGACCCCGCGTACGAGGCCATTGCACGTCGGTTCCTCGCGAAGCCCGAAGTGTTCGCCGACGCCTTCGCCCGCGCGTGGTTCAAGCTCACGCACCGCGACATGGGCCCGCGCGCGCGGTACCTCGGCGCGAAGGTCCCCGCGGAGGTGCTCCTCTGGCAAGACCCCGTCGCCTCGGTAGATCACCCCCTCGTCGACGCCGCGCGCATCGCGTCGTTGAAGACGTCGATCCTCGCGTCGGGTCTCACCGTGTCGCAGCTCGTGGGCGCGGCGTGGGCCTCGGCGTCGACGTTCCGCGGCAGCGACAAGCGCGGCGGCGCCAACGGGGCGCGCGTGCGCCTCGCGCCGCAGCGGGACTGGGCGGTGAATCAGCCCGCGCAGCTCGCGGCGGTGCTCACGACGCTGGAGGGCGTGCGCGACACCTTCAACGCCGCGCAGACCGACGGCGTGAAGGTCTCCCTCGCGGACCTCCTCGTGCTCGGCGGCGCCGCGGCCATCGAGCGCGCGGCGAAGCTGGCCGGGCACGACGTGACCGTGCCCTTCACCCCAGGACGCGCCGACGCCACCGAGGCGCAGACCGACGCGGCGTCGTTCGCCGTGCTCGAGCCCCTCGCCGACGGCTTTCGCAACTACGCCCGGGCCGACGTGGCCGACAAGACCGCGGAGCTCTTGATCGACCGCGCGCACCTGTTGACCCTCAGCGCCCCGGAGATGACCGCGCTCGTGGGCGGCCTGCGCGTGCTCGGGGCCAACGTGGATGGCGCCCCGCACGGGGTGTTCACCGCGCACCCGGGGGTGCTGAGCAACGACTTCTTCGTGAACCTTCTTGATATGGGCACGACGTGGGCGCGCTCGGCGAGCGACGCGAACGTGCTCGAAGGACGCGACCGCAGCACCGGCGCGGTGCGCTGGACGGGCACGGTCGTGGACCTGGTCTTCGGGTCGAACTCCCAGCTCCGCGCGCTCTCCGAGGTCTACGCCATGGCCGACGGGGGCGCGCGCTTCGTGCACGACTTCATCGCGGCCTGGAGCCGGGTGATGAACCTCGACCGCTTCGACCTGAAGTGAATCACCGCGCCGTCGGGGAAGGTAGCGCCCCCCGGGCGACGTTCGTTACACTGTCCTCCTCGTGCGCCCCTCCCTGCTCACCTCCCTCGCGCTTGTGACCGCGCTCTGCGCGCGGGGCGGGGAGGCGCGCGCGCAGATCTGGATGTCGCGCGGGTCCGACGGCTCGCTGCACTTCACCAACGTGGCCGCGCAGCGGCGGCAGAACGCGCGGGTGTTCATCTCGTCGCGAGACTCCCAGCCCGCGGCGCCTGCGCCCGCGGCGGCCAGCGCCTCGGTGGCGACGTCGGTGACGGCGCAGCCGCCGATGCCCGGCGCGAGCGCCGAGACCCGCGCGCGGTACCTCGAGACCGCGCGCGACCCTGCACGCTATGCCCGCTTCGACGCGTTCATTCGCGAGGCCGCGGCGCTGTACCAACTCCCCGAGGCGCTGCTGCGCGCGGTGATCCGGCAGGAGAGTGACTTCAACCCGTTCTCGGTGTCGTCGAGCGGCGCGCTGGGGCTGATGCAGCTCCTGCCCTCCACCGCGGCGAGCATGACGGTGCAGGATCCCTTTGATCCGCGGCAGAACATCCTGGGGGGCGCGCGCTACCTCCGGGTGCTCGCGAACACCTTCAACGGAGACCTCATCCTCACGCTCGCCGCGTACAACGCCGGGTCGGGTGCGGTGATCCGGTACGGCACCGTGCCGCCCTACGACGAGACGCAGCACTATGTGCGGCAGGTGATTCGGTACTACTACCAGTACCGCGCGCAGGGCTGAGCGCCCCTCACCGCACGAAGATCTTGGGCCGCACCCGCAGGGTGAGCTCCCCCACGCGCACGGTCAGCGCCGTGGTGCTGCGGGTCATGGGCGGGAGGAGCTCTCCGCGCCACCGTCCGTCTTCGCCGCGGGTCAGCGGGGTGCTCCATTGGCCCTGCGTGGCGGTGACGCTCACGGTCGCGTCGGGGGTCCCGAGGGCCGCGGGGTCGACCTCGACGCGCACCGGGGTCGACATCCCTGCCGTCACCCGCCGCGGCGACACGCGCAGCACCGCGGGCTCGGTGACCACGAGCACGGGCGAGGAAGTGACCTCGACGCGCTGCTCGATGCCGCTGGGCCACAACACACGGATCGCGCCCGACGGCGCGCGCAGGCTCTCCCACTGCACGCCCGTGGCGAAGGGTTGCCCGCCGCCGCGGAGCGCGCGCATTTCACCCTCGGGACCGCGCAGCAGCGCATGAACGCCGTCGGGGTTCGAGACCGTGCCTCGGAGCTGCACCGTGCGGCCGTTGCCCGCAGGGACGAGGTCATTGCGCAGCACGCGCAGCCCGCGGGTGCAGCCCGTGAGCAGGTCGGTGTCGCCGTCGCGGTCGAGGTCGACGCCGAACGCGGGCTGGCAGTCGTTCTCGCCGCCGAGCCCGAGGGCCTCGGCCATCTCGAGAAAGCGCCCGTTGTTGCTGCGCACGTAGAGCCCGTCGCCGATGCGGTCGGGCGGCTGGTCGGGGCGCGCGGGGGAGTGCGTGGTGTACACGTCGGGGCGGCCGTCGAGGTCGGCGTCGAGGAGCACGGCGGCCCACCCCGAGGTGGGGTTCACGATCCGCGGCGGGTGCTCGCCGAGGCCGCGTAGATCGCGCATCGTGGTGCCGTAGTCGGGCGCGCCGAAGGCGATGTTGTCGCCGCCCGAGGTGAGGAAGAGGTCGAGCCGCCCGTCGAGGTCGATGTCGAGAATTGCCGAGCCCATGGGCGTCGCGCTGGGCGCGTTGGTCTCGTCGTGTCGGAGCAGGCGCGGGAGGTCGTCGTCGCCGCGAAAGTGCCAGCGGTGGTTGCCGAAGGTCACGCAGCCCTCGGTGAAGTTCCACGCGAAGAGGGTGTCGTCGTCGACCATGCGGTCGACCGCGAGGCTGAACGACGCGCCCTGGGGAATGGCCACGCCGAGGGTCTCGGCCACCTCGACGAAGCGCAGGTCGCCCTCCTGGCGGTAGACCCGGTTGGGCCCGGTGCCGCAGTTCATCTGGGCGAAGGCCACGTCGAGCAGGCCGTCCCAGTCGAGGTCGGCGCAGGTGACACCGAAGTACTCGCCCTCGACGTTCTGCGCACCGAGGGCGCTCGCGGTGATGTTCGTGAAGCGCAGGGCGCCGTCGTTGCGCAACAGCGTGGGGATGCGGCGGGCCATCGCGATCTCTGCCGCGCCGTCGCCGTCGAGGTCGCAGAAGCCCGCGGTGCGCACGGGTTCGGGGCCGCGCTGCGCGACGCGCCAGGCGCCGCCGGTGCGCGTGAGCAGCGCCCACCCGAGGTCGGAGAAGGAGAGGATCTCAGACTCGCCGTCGCCATCGAGGTCGCGGGCGATGGCGCCGGGGTACTCGGGTGAGCGCCCGCTGGAGGCGACGAGCAGCGCGCGGAGCGAGGGGTCGTCGACCGGGACGAAGCGTCCGAGGTTCGGGGTGATCGCGCCCGGCGCGGGGGCGGGGGCGTCGACCATGCCTTGTGTGGCGCGGTCGTCGAAGCCGCCGTCGGCGGGGACCTGCCGGACCGCGTCGCCGTCGCCGTCGCCGCAACCGACCCCGAGGGCGGCGAGGAGCGAGAGCGCCGCGCATCGGTGGGGTCTCTCGCGCATCGGTGGTCCCTTGGGTCGTCGCACGCGGGGATTTGTTCCGGCGAAGGCCACGGTCGTCAAGCGCGCAGCGGGGGATTGAGGCTCAGCGCGCCTTGAGGCGCTCCTCACGGGCGCGGCGCTCGTTGGGGTGCTCGTTGTACCAGGTCTCAAGGCTCTCGCGGGTGATCACCACCTCGATGACCCCGTCGCGCTCGATGCGGGCCTGGCACCCGAGGCGCGACGACGCGACCACGTCGAAGGCCTTGTCGAGGATGTCGTTCTCCTCGTCTTCCATCTCTGACAGCAGCGCCGCGCCGACCTTCACGTGCACGTGACAGGTCGAGCACGCGCACACCCCGCCGCAGGCGCTGCCCTCGGGCGCGTGGACCTGCTGCGCCGCCTGGAGCAGCGACGTGCCCACGGGGACCACGGCCTCCATCACGCCGTCGTCGGTGTTGAGAAAGCGGACCGTGGGCATCAGCGGGTCTCCTGCGCGGCCATGGCGGCCAGGTGGGGGTGCTCGGGGCGGTCCTTCACCAGCGACTCGAACTCGCCGAGGTCGTGACCGGCCATCGCGCGAGCCACCGCGCGGTTCATGCGGCGCTCGGCGAGGGGCTGGGTGGCGCGATCGAGGGCCTCGATGCGGTGGTGAATCGCGCGGGAGTCTTTGTCTCCCAGGGCTTTCTGCAACGCCGCGAGGGCGCCCTGGACCTGCGCGAGCTCGTCCTCGTCGAGCACGTCGCCGTCGATCGCCAGGGCGGTGCGGGTGGCCTGAAGCACCTGCTCTCCCTCCACGGTGCGCTCGCGCAGCTGCCGCGCGCGGAGGTCCTCTTCGGCGTGCTCGTAGGAGTCGAGGAGCATGCGCTCGACGTCGTCGGGCGAGAGGCCGAAGGAGGGGGTGACGGCGACCTCCTGGGTCACGCCCGTGTTCTCCTCGCGCGCGGTGACGGTGAGCAGCCCGTCGGCGTCGACGCGAAAGGTGACCTCGAGTCGCGCGGCGCCCGCGGGCATCGGGGGGATGCCCTTGAGGGTGAAGCGCGCGAGGGAGCGGTTGTCGCCCGCGAGCTCGCGCTCGCCCTGCACCACGTGGAGCTCGAAGCCCGTCTGCCGGTCGGCGTAGGTGGTGAACTGCTGCGCCCGCGCCGCGGGGATGGTGGTGTTGCGCGGGAGGATCTTCTCGGCCACGCCCCCCATCGTCTCGATGCCCAGCGAGAGCGGGATCACGTCGAGGATCAGCGCGTCGTGCTCGGGGGCCTCGCCTGCGAGGAGGTCGGCCTGGAGCGCCGCGCCGTAGGCCACCACCTGATCGGGGTCGAGGTCCGAGAGGGGTTCCTTGCCGAAGAGTTCCTGCACGTACGCGCGCACCAGGGGCACGCGGGTGGAGCCGCCCACGAGGATCACCCCGTCGAGGTCCCCGGCACGGAGCTTCGCGTCCTTGAGGGCGCGGCGGCACGCGGGGCCGGTGCGCTCGACCACCGGGCGCACGAGGGCGTCGAAGTGCGCGCGGGTGAGCGTCACGGTGTGCGAGGCCCCCGCGAAGGTCACGGTGAGGTCGGTGGCGTCGGCGTCGGTGAGGGCGTGCTTGGCCGCGCGGGCGGCGTCGAGGGCGGCGCGCACGGTCTCGGGCGAAGGGTCAGTGGTGCCCGTGACGTCGAGGATCCAGTGGGCCACGGCGCGGTCCATGTCGTCGCCGCCGAGCTGCGCGTCGCCGCCGGTGGAGCGCACCTGAAAGACCCCGTCGTCGAGCTCGAGCACGGTGACATCGAAGGTGCCGCCGCCGAGGTCGTAGACCGCGAAGGTGCCGCGGGTGCGGCCCTTGTCGAGCCCGTAGGCGAGGGCCGCGGCGGTGGGCTCGTTGAGCAGCCGGAGCACCTCGATGCCCGCGAGGCGCGCGGCGTCTTTGGTGGCCTGTCGCTGCGCGTCGTCGAAGTACGCGGGCACGGTGATCACCGCGCCGCCCACGGTCTGGAGCTTCTCCTCGGCGCGGTCCTTGAGCACCCGGAGGATCTCGGCGCTCACCTCCACAGGGGTCACCACGCGCTGGTGGACCTTGAAGCGCACGGTGTTGGCCTCGCCCTCGCGGGGGGCCACGAAGTCGTAGGTGCCCAGTCGCGTGGTCTCGGCGTCGTCGGCGCCGCGGCCCATGAAGCGCTTCACCGACGAGATCGTCTCGCGGGGCGCGAGGGCGGCCTTGGCGCGGGCCTCACCGCCCACCACCACGCCGCCCGCGGAGAGGTAGTGCACCACCGAGGGGAGCAGCGGGGAGTTGTCGCAATCGAGCACGCACTGCGGCGCGCCGTCGACCACCCACGCGACGAGGGAGTTGGTGGTGCCGAGGTCGATGCCGATGGGCGTGGGTCGCGCCTTCGGGTCGAAGATCTGCAAGAGGGACATGCGAGCGCCTGGGACACTTTCTGCGAGGTGCCGGGGAGGGTCACTCCTCCATCGCCTCGGCTTCTTCTTCAAAGCGGCGGTAGTACTTGAGCTTCACCGCGGCGTCACGGGCGCGCTGCAGCGCAGGGGCATCGACCGAGTCGCCGTCGAGGGCGTCGGCGAGGGCGCCCTCTTCGGCCGCGATGTGCGCCTGCACCTGCGCGCGCAGCGGGGCGATGGCGGCGGCGTCACCGCGGGCCGACTCCAGGGCCTCGCGGAGCTCCATCACCTCCATGAGCAGCGCGGGGGTGGCGCGGTCGGCGTCACGCAGCGGCGCGCCATGGAGGTCGAGCAGCGCGAGGGCGCGGGCCAGCGGGTCGCGGATCACCCGCCACGCCTCGTTCACCGCCACGGCGCGCTCGAGGGCGACCCGGCGTTCGGCGGGCGAGGCGTTGGCGTGGCGGTCGGGGTGGAGCGTGCGGGAGAGGTCGCGATGTCGCTGCGCGACCTCCTTCATCGGGAGGCCGAAGCGACGGGGCACGCCGAGCTCGGCGAAGGGGTCACCCACCAGGATCAGACCCCGAAGGACTCGCCGCAGCCGCAGCCGGTCTGCTCGTTGGGGTTCACGAACTTGAAGCCGTGCTGCATGAGCTTCACCTCGTAGTCCAGCGTGGTGCCGTTGAGGAACACCAGGGACTTGGGGTCGACCACGACGCGCAGACCGTCGAACTCGAAGACCTGGTCCCGCGGGCCCTGGGCGTCGGCGAACTCGATGGCGTAGGAGAAGCCCGAGCAGCCGCCGCCGCGCACGCCGAGGCGCAGCATGGCCTCGGGCGTGCCGCGCTTCTTGAGGGCCTCCTTGGCCTTCACCACCGCCTTGGGGGTGAGCGCCACCTGGAGGGCAGCGCGCTCGGTCACCTGGGCCTCCACCTCAGCCCCCCGCGGTCCGACGCGCCGCCTGCTTCTTGCGGAAGTCGTCGATGGCGCTCTTGATGGCGTCCTCGGCGAGCACGGAGCAGTGGATCTTCACCGGCGGGAGGTTCAGCTCCTGCACGATGTCGGTGTTGCGAATCGCCGCGGCCTCATCGAGCGTGCGGCCCTTGAGCCACTCGGTCGCGAGGGAGCTCGACGCGATGGCCGAGCCGCAGCCGAAGGTCTTGAACTTGGCGTCCTCGATGACGCCCTCGTCGGTGACCCTGATCTGCAGCCGCATCACGTCCCCGCAGGCGGGGGCGCCCACGAGGCCGGTGCCCACGTTGGGGTCCTTCACGTCGAGGGTGCCGACGTTGCGCGGGTTCTCCGCGTGCTCCACAACCTTCTCGCTGTATGCCATGACCGTTTCCCTCGCTCGCGCTCAGTGCGCGACCCATGCAATGCTCTTGATGTCGATGCCCGCCTTCGCCATCTCGTAGAGCGGCGAGAGGTCGCGGAGCTTCTTGACCTTGCTGGTGACGAGCTCGCCGACGAAGTCGACCTCCTCGTCGGTGGTGAAGCGCCCGAGGCCGAAGCGGATGCTGGTGTGCGCCAGCTCCTCGTCGACGCCCACGGCGCGCAGCACGTAGCTGGGCTCGAGCGACGCGCTGGTGCACGCGCTGCCCGACGACACGGCCACATCCTTGATGGCCATCATCAGCCCCTCGCCCTCGACGTAGGCGAAGCTCACGTTGAGGTTGCCGGGGAGACGTCGCCCCTCACCCCAGGCACCGTTGATGTACAGGTCGTCGAGCTCGGCGAAGAGCTTG
>JBILLI010000321.1:0-8197 GCA_044376155.1 Polyangiales bacterium | reverse complement strand
CCGAGAGCACCAGGAGCAGCCCACGGCGGTCGTTGGGCCAGCGGGGCTGTGGGGACCAGTCCGTGCGATCGTCGACGTACAGCGTCTCGGCGGGTGACTCGCTCATGAAGGACCTCCGTCGCGCACGAGGTGCGGCGGCGTTCAGACAACCTCCGGGGAACGGCCGTTCCCACAATTTCCCGAGCGTCGGCGCGTGTGCATTGCTGGCGGGGGGGCGCGATCCGCGATAGACGCAGCGCACCCTCTACGGTGCGTCGACGGCGAAGAAAGATCCGACTCAGCGCGCTCGCGTGGCGGGCTGCGGCCCTGCTCGCGGTGCTCGGCGCCATCGCCACGGGCGCGACCATGGCGGTCAACACCGAGTCCGAGCGGGTGACCCGGGCCATTCGCAACCGCCTCGTGCCCCGCCACCGGATCATCGTCGCCCACACCCCCGACGGCGGCGCGGTGCCCGTGGCCACGGTGATCCCGCGGGACGAGCCTCCCCCCTGGCCCCCTGCCCTGCTCAACCCCGACGCGCGCCTGCGCACCGCCTGGGACCTCTCCATGGGCCGCCCTGGCTCCCGCGAGGTGCTCTTCACCTTCGACGACGGACCGAACCCCGGCACCACCGACCGCCTCCTCGGCCACCTCGCCCGCGCGCGGGTGAAAGCCGTGTTCTTCGTCTGCGGCTGGCGCCTCGAGACCGACGAGCCCCTGCGCTCCCGGGCCCGCGCCATTCTTCGCGAGACGCTCCGGCAGGGTCACGTCATCGGCAACCACACCGTGCGCCACCGCCTGCTGCCGACGCTCACGCCCCCGCAGCTCGCGCACGAAATCGACCACAACGCCGACCTCATCGAAGAGGTCATCGGCCAGCGCCCGCACCTGTTTCGCCCACCCTACGGCGGCTACTCCGAGGACGTGCGGCGGCACCTCGTGGGCCTGCGCAACGAGCTCTGGCTCTGGTCCATCGACCCCCACGACTATGACCTCGTGGGCGACTCCGACCGCGTGGCGCAGCGGGTGATCGTGGGCCTCGGCAACCACGCCGGCGGCACCGTGCTCCTGCACGACACCCACGCGTGGAGCGTGAACGCCGTGCCCAAGATCCTGCAGTGGATCGAGCGCGAGAACCGCGACCGCGCGGCGCAGGGCCGTGCGCCCTACGTGATCCTCGACCCTGCGCACTACCTCCAGGGCGCGCGGCAGCGCCTCCCGCTCATTCGCGACCCCGAGGCCATCCGCGCCCAGCGGGTGCGCGACGCGGGCGTCGACGCGCGGGCCGACGTGCCCGAAGGGTCCCAGGGCGCCGTCACCCAGACCGCCCCCGATGGAGGGCTCGTGGCGCCCGCCCCCGCCGACGCGGGACGCCCTCGCGACGCGGGACGCCCCCTCGACGCCCGCTGAGCGCTCCTCACGGCGCGTCGCGACACGCCCGATCCACGCGCTTCAACAGCGTCGGGAGCCGATGCGCGCCGTGCATGATGGACACGCAACGACATGCATCCTGTGCATCCATCCCCGCGGCCGTGACCCACAGCGGATTCTCGCTCCCGCCGCGCCGCACGGGCACCGCCACGCCGCCCTGAAACGCCTGCTTCGCCACGCCCACCACGGGCGCCGCGCGGCCCAGGGCCTCCCAGAGCCGGGCGCCCAGGCCGGGGTCGTCGAGCGCGCGCAGCCATGCGTGGCCGTCGACCACCAACACCGCGGGCGGCGAGGGTGCCTCACGCAGCGCGGCGAGCAGGCAGGGGAGCTCCCGGCGGTAGAACGCCCCGGGCTCGTAGGCCGCCGTCTCCGCCACGCGGACCACGGACTCGTGCGCGGCGCGGGCGTCGTCCCACGCGCCGAAGCCCACGAGGGCGGCGCGGGCGGTGCCGTCGTCGCGGTAGTCGACATCGAGGGCGTAGAGCATGGGGTGACCGGGCCGTTCAACACCGCGCGGGGACGTTGCATTCCGCCCCCGAAGACGCACGCTCTGCATCGCCGCTCGACCCTCGGAGGTGCCCATGGTCCGAACCGTTCGCGACAGCCTCACGCGCCTGCTGCCCAGCGTCGGCCCCCTGCGGCGGTACTTCAGCGCCCGCGCCGACCCCCTCACGCAGCTCTTTCTGCTGCTGCCGCTGTTCATCACCTACCACGTCGGGGTGGTCGCGCAGGTGCGCCGCGGGCCCGACGGCGCGCTGCAGTGGGTCGGCAACGGCGTGGACTTTCTCACCGCCAGCGCCCTCGCCCTCGCGGACCACGACGTGGTGACCTACCTCGTCGGCGCGGCGGGGGTCTCCGTAGCCCTCACGCTGGGCATCCTCTGGGCGCGCCGCGGGCAGCGGCTGCACCCGAAGATGTTCCTGCCGCTGCTGCTGGAGAGCGGGGTGTACGCGCTGCTGACCGCGGGGCTCATCGGGTACATCGTCGACGCCGTGGGGCTCGGCGTGCTCGACGGCGCGGGGATGTTCAACCAGGTGGTGTCGTCGTGCGGCGCGGGGCTGCACGAGGAGCTGGTGTTTCGCGCGGGGCTCTTTCACGGCGGCGCGCTGCTGCTCGCGCGGGTCTCCCGTCGGCCCCGCACGTCGTGGGTCGTCGCCGGGCTGGTGACCTCGGTGATCTTCGCCGCGATGCACTACCTCGGCCCCCTCGGCGACCGCTTCACCGCGGCGTCGTTCGTGTTCCGGCTGCTCCTCGGCGGGGTCTTCGCGGTGCTCTACCGCACGCGCGGCATCGCCGTGGCGGCGTGGACCCACGCGCTCTACGACATCTTGTACTTCGCCCTGCGGCGGCTCTGAGCGCCTACCAGGTGCGCGGCGACGGGGGCGGCATCGCCCCGGGCATCATGGGCTGCGCCACGGGGGCCATGTCGCCCATCGAACCCGTGCTGCGCTGCACCGCCGTGCCGTTGATGGCCATGCCGATGTTGGCGAAGACCGACCACGAGAAGTCGAGCGAGATCGTCGCGCCGCGCACCGCGCCGGTGCCGCGCTGGAGGGTGAACGCGAAGGAGATGCCCTGCACGGGATCGGTGAAGAAGCACTGCTGCTCGGGCGGGAACGTGAGGGTGCTGCCGCTGCGGTTGGCCTGGAGGCGGCACGACTCGCCGCGCTCGTTGGTGACGTCAAGGGCGAGGTCCGAGCCCGCGCCGGGCGAGACGGCCACGCGCTCGCGGGTCTGACGGGTCTCGGTGCGCAGCACCGGGGACGTCACGCTCACCTCGGTGTTCGACGACACCGCCCACACCCCGGCGAAGGGCCCCGGCCCCGTGCCCGAGGGGCGCGACACCCGCGCCGCCGCGGCCCGACGCGGACGCCGCGACGACCGTCGCTGCGCCTCAGAGGCGCCCGCGGCGAGCACGAGCACAGACAGCAGCAGCGCGCCGGAGCTTCGGGGAGACATCCTGGAATGGTGCCCGCGGCGACCGACCTCGGCAAGGGACTTCCCGCCACGCGCCGCCGCGGCGACACTGCGCGCGACGTGCGAGACATCCTCATCGCCGGTCGCCCCTTCGCGGTGACCGGGATCTTCCGACGCTTTCAGGCCCCCGAAATCGCGCACGCGATCGCGCGCGCGGGCGGTGTGATCCACCCCGCGGCGGCGCTGCGGCACGAGGTGCTCGTGGCGGGCGACGGCGAGGAGGGCTTCGCGCAGCAGGAGCGCGAGCGGGGCGTCGCGGTGATCCCCGAGGACCGGGCCGCGGGGCTGCTGCAATTGGGCTTCGACGAGACGCGGCGGTGGAGCGCCGTGGACGCGACCCTCGCGCGCCCCCGCGACGGGCTGCGCTGGCGGCGCCTCTGCGAGCTGTTGGACCTCTGGCCCGACGACCCCACCCTCCCCGCGGTCATCGAGCGCTGCCGGGTGGGCGCGCAGTCGTGGCCCGACGCGGAGTGTGAGGCCCCGCCGCACTGGGTGGAGCGCGTGCGCGCGGGTCAGCGCGACCCCCGCGTCGCCGTGCCCCGGCGGTGGAAGCTCCGCGCCCAGGGCGAGACCGTGCGCGCGGCCCTGGGGGACCCGCGCGTCACCGACTCCCTGCGCGACCTCTGCCTGCACGATGCGCGACTGCGCGCCGCGGACCTCCCTGAGATTGTTGCCGCGGCCACGCGCACGCAGCTCCGCGCGCTCGCGCTGCCGCGCACGCAGCTCCGCGCCGACGCGGCGGCGTACATCGCCGGCGAGCGCGCGCTGACGGGCCTCGAGACCCTGGTGCTCGACGAGAACCCGCTGGGCGACGACGGCCTGCGCGAGCTCTCCGAGGCCCGCCACCTCACCTCGGTGCACGTGCTCGGGCTGCGCGCCTGCGGCCTCGGACCCGAGGGCGCCGAGGCCCTCGCCGACTCCCGCTGGCTCGTGCGGATCACCGACCTGGACCTCTCCGACAACGCCCTCGGGGTGCGCGCGGGGTCGATCATCGCGGGCTCCGAGACCCTCGCGAGCCTGCAGCGCCTGCGCCTCGCGGGCTGCGGACTGGGCAACGGCGGCCTGCGCGCCCTCGCGCGCACCGACAACCTCCAGGAGGTGGAGCACCTCGACGTGTCCCGCTGCGGGGTCACCGACGAGGGCTTCGCCGCGCTGGTCGACGGGCCCATCATCGACTCGGTCACCGACCTGCGCTGCGTGAGCGATGGCGACGCGCGGGTGGGCCCGCGGGGCGTGTCGGCGCTCACCGCGTCGGAGCGCCTCGGCGCCCTCGAGACCCTCGACCTCACGGGCGCGCTCCTCGACGACGGGACCTTCTCGGCCCTGCTCACCTCCCGACGTCTCCCGCGGCTGCGCACGCTGCGCCTGGAGGGCCCCACGGACCTCACCCTGCACGCCCTGGAGCTGCTCTGCGACCGCGAGCCCGTGCCCCGTCTGCGCGACCTCGCGATGCCCCGCTGTGACCTCCGCAAGGTGCGCAAGGAGGTGTGGCGGGGCGCGCGCTTCCTCGACGGGGTGGAGCACCTCGCGATGCGCCGCTCGCGCATCGGGATGACCTCCCTGCGCGCGATGCTCGCGCAGGCGCCGCTGGCCGCGCTGCGCACGATCTCGCTGCGCGACACGGTGATCGGCGACGACGGCCTCGAGGCCCTGCTCCGCGCGCCGCGGCTGGCGCTGATGCGCGAGGTCGACGTCGCAGGCTGCGGGCTGGGCCCCGACGCCGCCGACGTGCTCCTCGCGAGCGGCCGCATGGACCACATCAAGCGGGTGGTGGTGACCCGCGAGGAGCTCGGCGAGCGCGGGCTCCCGCGGCTGCTTGCAGGGCAGCGCTTCCCCGGGCAGGTGGAGCTGGTCACGCGCGGGGCGTAGGCGCGGGGGTCAGCGAGACCAGGTCTCCCGCACGAGGTCGGCGAGGCCGTCGCCCGCGAGGAGGGTGTCAAGACGGTGCTCGTCGTCGACCACCACGAGCCGCACGCGGTCGGGAGAGCCCGTCGCCGCCAGGGCCTCGCTGTGCGCCCGCGGGATGATCGCGTCGCGCGTCGCGTGGACCACGGTCACCGCCACGCCCTCGGGCAGCGGGTCGGTGATGTCCAGACGTCCCGCCGCGGGGGCGAGGAGCACCGTAGGTCCGCGCCACGCGCCGCGCGCGAGGAGGGCCACCGCCACGGCGCCGCCATACGACGACCCCACCACCACGTCGGGCGCGAAGGTCGCCACCGCGCGGGCCTGGGTCTCGATGCAGCCCGGGAGGTCCGAGGTGTCCATGGACGGGGTGTGCGCGTCGAAGCGCGCGGCGAGGTACTGCGATTTCGCGCCCTGGGGCGAGCCCTCGAGGCCGTGGATGAACAACACCCGGAGCGATCGTTGGAGGTCCGACATGCGCGCGACATACACCGACTCACGGTCAGGGCGGGAGCGCCGTGACCGACCTGTCGCCGCGCATCGTCGTCGCGACGGCGCGGGTGCTACGGTGCCGCGCCCGCCGTGACCACGCCCGCCTCCTACACCCCGCCGACGCTGCGCGACCTCGCCGCCCTGGCCTGGCCCATGGTGCTCGCGCGCGCCTCGCAGTCGGTGCTCGGCTTCGCCGACGCGGCCCTGGTGGCGCCCCTGGGCAACGACGCGCTGGCCGCGACCTCCAACGGCAGCCTCAACGCCCTGGCGGTCTTCATGCTGCCGATCGGCGTGGTCGCGCTGGTGCAGTCGTTCTCGGCGCAGCTCCACGCCCGGGGCGACGCCGCGCGGGCCCGGCGTTACGCGGTCTATGGCCTCGGCGTGGCCGCGATCACCGAGCTCGTGGCGCTGCTCGCCATCCCGCTCATCCCCGCCGCGCTCGGGTACCTTGACTACAGCCCCGCGGTGCGCGCGCTGATGGCGTCGTTCCTCGCGTGGCGGCTCCTCGGCGCGGGCTTCGCGGTGGGCGTCGAGGCCCTCACCGCGTGGTTCGGCGGGCAGGGGAACACCCGCATCGGCCTCGTCGCCAGCGTCAGCGTGATGGGGGTGAACGTGCCCCTCGCGGCGCTGCTCATCCGCGGCGCGGGGCCGGTGCCCGCGATGGGCGTGCGCGGCGCGGCCCTCGCGAACACCCTCGCCACCGCGGTGGGCTTCGCCGTGCTCGTCTGGGCGTGGCGCCGCGAGACCCGCGAGACGCCGCGCACCCCGCCGCGGGGCGAGGAGTTCCTGCGGCTGCTGCGCGTGGGGCTGCCCAACGGGGTGAACTGGTTCCTGGAGTTCGGCGCGTTCATGTTCTTCATCGACGTGGTGTTCGCGCGCCTGGGCACGCAGGCCCTCGCCGCGCTCATGGCGGTGCTGCAGCTCAACACCGTGGCGTTCATGCCGGCCTTCGGCGTGGCGAGCGCGAACGCGATCCACGTGGGCGGCGCGCTGGGCGCGGGCGCACCGGGCGCGGTGCCGCGGATGGTCCTGCGCGCGGCGATGGTCACGGCGGTCTGGATGCTGTGCGTGGGCGCGGTCTACGCGCTGCTCCCGGCGGCCCTGCTGCGCTTGTTCTCCGACGGCGGCGCGGGCGCCGAGGGCTTCGTCTCGGTGGGCGCCGCGCTGCTGCTGGTGAGCGTCGCGTGGCAGCTCTTCGACGCCGCGAGCATGGTGATCGCCGAGGCGCTGCGGGCCGCGGGCGACACCGCGTGGCCCATGGCCGCGCGCATCGCGATCTCGTGGGGGCTCTTCGTGCCCATCACCCTCTTCGCGGTGCGCCGCGGCGCGGGGCCGGTGGACGCCCTCGCCTGGGTCGTGGCCTACATGGCCCTGCTTACCGCGCTGCTCTTCGCGCGATTTCGCGCGGGCGCGTGGCGCCGCATGGACCTCGCGGGCGCCGAACCGACGGTGGACTGACCGCGCGTCTCACGCCTCGCCCCAGCGCGCGCAACGGCCCGCGGCCGAGAGCGCGCCGACGCCCCGCACCTCGGTCACCGTCTGCGCGCAGTCGTCGCAGTGACGCACCGCGGGGTCGTCGGTGGGACGCAGAGACTCCCAGGCGCGCGCACACGCATCGACCTCCATCACCCCGAGGCGAACGCGCCGATCCCCTTGTGGCACAACGAGATCGACGTCGTCGCAGATCGCGTCGAGGAGCCCGCGCGCGCCCAGCCGGGTGCGGGCGTCGGCGCGGAGGGTGCGGAGGTCGGCGGCGATGACCCGACGGAGCAGCACCGCGAGCACGGCGTCGTGGATCTCCACGCGGCCGTCGCGCAGATCGTCGAGGAGCGGCGCGGCGAGGCGGCGCCAGAGCCAGCGCGCGAGGCCGTCGTCGAGGAGCTCGGGGGTCGCGCAGAGGAGCGACGCGGCGCGGGGGAGGTCCTGCGCGTCGGCCGCGGCGGCGAGGGCGGCGCGGGGGTCGGTGCGGTACACGGGCGGCGCGGGCGCGAAGACGGCGATGGGGTCGAGGGCGACCGCGAGGGCGTCGGGGCTGGCGAAGCGCTGCGCGGGGTCGAAGGCCAACGCGCCGCGGAGCACCGCGAGGAGCGCGGGGGGGACACCCGCGGGGTCCCGCAGCCGGGCGGGCGGCTCGCCCGAGAGGACGCGCATGAGGCGGTCGACGTCGCTGTCACCCGGGAAGGCGATTTCCGCGAAGACCGCTTCGTAGAGCGCCACCCCGAGGGCCCACACCTCCGTACGCGCGTCGGTGCGTTCGCCGCGAATGACCTCGGGGGCAGCGCCGTGCATCTGGGACGACACGCGCACGCGCCCGAGCACCGCGGTCGGGTGCGGCACACCCCCGCCCCAGGGCGACAGGAGCACCATCCCCTCGACGCCGAGGCTCGCGTCGAGCGGGTCGAGGGCCGGGCGCGTG
>JBILLI010000320.1:0-8223 GCA_044376155.1 Polyangiales bacterium | reverse complement strand
AAGGCGTGACGACCGCCGCGTGGCTGAGCCACGCAAGGGAGGAGCAACGTCGCTGCGCGCCGCGGATCCGCACGCATTCCGGACCTGGCTTGTGACTCGCGACACTAGATCCCGAGCACCCCGCGCGGCGTCGCGGACCACTGCGTCAGCCCGCGCCCCAGCACCCCGTTGTCGGCCGCGCCCCAGCACCAGAGCGTGTCGTCGTCGCGCACCGCGCACACCTTCCCGATGCCCGGACGCACCGACCGCACCCGGTCGAAGAGCGCCCCGTCGCGCGTGCGCACCCGTTGGGGTTCGAGGTAGGCGTCCGCGTGCGGCAGCGAGGGGTCTCCCAGGCACGCGTTGCGGTTGTTGCCCCAGCACGACACCGTGCCGTCGCCGTGCCGCGCGCAGCCCACCGCCGCGGGGCTCCCCGCGATCTGCGTCACGTCGTCGAGGCCCATGTCGAACCACGCCCCGGCCCGCGGGAGGTTCGCGCCCAGGCAGCTCACCCGCCCGCCGCGCTGCAGCGCGCACACCTGCCGCCAGTCGTGGGGCATCACCGCGATGACCTGCGTCGCGCCGCTGAGGGCGGGCAGCGCCACGGGCGTCGTGTAGCTCTGCGCGCTGTTCAACAGCCACCGCGACTGCCCCCAGAGCGACAGGCTCCCGTCTCGCCGGAGCGCCACCGACACATCGGGCCCCAGCGCGACGTCGACCACGCCGGCGACGCCCGCGACGCTCACGGGGGACGACGCGTCGGTGCGGCTGCCGTCCCCGAGCTCGCCCGAAGCCCCTGCGCCCCAACACGATAGGCTCTCATCGGCCCGCACCGCGCAGAGGTGCTGAATGCCCACCACGAGGCGCGTCGCGTCGGCCACCCGGGCGACCCGGGCGGGCGTCGGGCGCGAGGCGGTCCCGCCGTCGCCGAGCTCGCCGCGGCTGCCGATGCCCCAGGTGCGCAGCGAGCCGTCGCGCAGCAGCGCCCCGAAGGTCGCGTTGAGGGTGGAGCCCCAGTGCGGCAGCGCCGCGACCTCGCTGAGCCCGAGGACCAGCGACGGCGTCAGGCGCCACGGCGGCGCCGAGGCGCGCACGCCGTTGCCGAGCGTGCCATGGTCCTGCCCGCCCCAGCACCAGAGGGTGTCGTCGCTCCGCAGCGCGCACGCCGCGACCGAGGAGTGCATCACGTCGACCACGCCCGTGAGCGCGGCGCCGTCGCCCAGCTCGGGGCTCGCGAGCACCGGCATCGGCCAGCGCTGCAGGCCCCCGCCGCGCGCGAGCTGGCCGTACTCGTCGTCGCCCCAGCATTGCGCCGCGCCGCCGTCGGTGATCACGCAGACGTGCGCCAGCGAGTCTCCGTCGGCCACCCGTCGCGCCGTCACCGCGGGCACGAGCACCGCGCCCGTGGTCCCGCGAAAGGTGCCGTCCCCGCGGGTGCCGAGCGCGCCGCTGCCCCAGACCAGCAACCGCCCGTCGGCGCGCAGCCCCGCGTTGGTGCTCAGCGTGCGCACGTCGCTGGCGCCCGGCACCGCCGTGGGCCCGACGTTCTCTTCGGCGCCGAGCTGAAACGCGCTGCGGCGGCCGAAGCAGACCACGCTGCCCAGCGCCAGGGCCACGCACACGCTCCGCGGCCCCACCGCGATCGACGCCGCCGACGTGATGCCGGGCACCTCCTCGGGCGTGGCGCTCACCCGCGCGCTCACCACGGGATCGAGCACCGCGCCCACCGCGCCCCAGCACGCCACGGTGCCGTTGCCCCGCACCGCGCAGTGCAGGTCGTCGTAGCTCGCCAGTCGCACCACGTCGGAGATGGGCACGGCGACCGCGCGCAGGTCGTTGAGCCCCCAGCAGGCCACCGCGCCGCTCGCGCGCACCGCGCACCGACCCGCGATCTGCCGGGCGTCGTCGAGGTCGCGAATCGCGATGGGGTCGAGGGCGCCGCGCTTGCACCGCACCCCGCCAGACGCGGCGCGCGCGCAGACCATCGCAGGGCTCGACGAGGCGAGGGTGATCTCCGCCGCGCCGTCGAGGCCCGGCACGCGCACGAATTCGCCGCGGTGCGAAGGCTCCACGCCCTCGAAGCTCCCAGCCCCATGGCCCGCCGCGAAGACCGCGCCGTCGTCGCGCAGGGCGAAAGAGATCCCCCGCGCGGTGAGGAGCTGGAGCACCGACCGCGAGGCCGTGGGCGCATCGACCGCGATGTCGACCGCGATGTCGGCCGCGACGTCGGCCGCGATGTCGGCCGTGGGCGCGTCCTCGCGGGCGTCACGCCCCGCGTCTCGGGGCAGAAAGCGCCAGTCGTCGCGCACGCATCCGAGGCAGAGGGCGAGGGCGCCGAGCGTGGAGAGTACGCGCATCGTGCTGGGGTTTCAGACCTTCCCACGTTCCTGCCCGACGGGAAAGGCGTTGTGCGACACTGCGGCCATGCCCCGACGCGGCGACGAACCGCAGCTGCAGCACTGGCTCGAGAGCGGCGAAGGGCGCGTGCCGATCCGCACGGGCGCGCTGCTCATCGGGCGCAGCCCCGACTGCGAGATTGTCATCCCCGACGCGCGGGTGAGCCGCCACCAGCTCCTGCTGCGCGCCGCCGACGCCGGCGTCGAGGTGGTGCTCCTGGGTCGGGCGACGGTCACGGTCGACGGCGCCGCCCTCGTCAGCCACGCGACGGTCTCTGCGGGCGCGGTGATCGCCCTCTGCGGCAAGCAGTTTCGCGTGATGACGACCCCCGCGGCGGCGGTCGCGACCCCCGCGCTGGAGTGGGCCCTCGAGACGCGCGACGCGCCGCTGCACCGCGTGTCGCGCAGCCCCTACACCGTCGGCGGGGGCGAGGACGACGACCTGCATCTCGCGGGGTGGCCGCCGGCGCTGCTGTGCTTTCGCACCGTGCAGCGCGCGCTGGTGCTCGAGGTCTCGCAGCCCGGCGTGCACTGCGGGTCGCCGCTGCAGGAGGGCGAGGTGGTCACCCTCCGCGCGGGCATGAAGGTGAAGTACCTCGACCGCTCGCTGCGGGTGCTCCCCGTGCCCCGCGAGGCGACAGACCTCACCGCGCCCGAAGAGGGTGAGGAGCTCCCGCGGCGCGTGCTGTTGGAGTTCCTCCCGCGCGGCGGACGGGTCACCGTGGGCTACGGGGCGTGGGAGCGCACGGTCTGGCTGGCCGACCGTCGCTGCGACCTCATCGCCACGCTGCTCGCCCCGCCGCCGCCCTTCGCGCCGGGCGACGCGGTGCCCGACGACGTGCTCATCCCGCGCGTGTGGCCCGGCGGGATGCAGGGCCGCGTGGAGCTTAACACCCTGGTCTTTCGCACCCGCAAGGACCTCGTGCGCGCCGACCTCGACGGCGGCACCCTGCTCTGCCGCGACGAGGGCACCGTGCAGTTCTGCCTCGCGCGCGGCGCCGAGGTGATCGTTCGCGCGGCGTAGGCGCCGCGGTCAGAAGCGCAGCGCGAAGGACCCCGTCGTCTGCGCCGCGGCGCGTGGAGACGCGACGCGCGCGATCACGTACCAGCCCACGGCCCCCGCGAGCAGCACCGCGCCCGTGATCGCCGCGGCGTTGCCCACCGCGAGCTGGTCGCCGTAGCGCGCGTCGGCGTCGAGGGCCGCAGGCAGACATCCGTTCGCGTCACAGGACGCGTCGCGCTCGCCCCGCGCGGTCATCGCGAGGCCGTAGAACACCCCCGCCAGCGCGCCCGCGACGAGGGCCCCGGAGCCGAGCAGCCACGGGCCCGCGCCCACCGTCCGCGTCGTCGAACGCACGGGCGGCGTGAGCACGCGCAGCGTCGGGGGCGCCACGACCGGCGTCGGGAGCGCGGGCGGCGGAGCGGGCGTCGGTGGGGGCAGAGGTGGCGGCGTGCGCTCGAGGCGCAGCTCGACGCGCCCGCGCGCGCCTTCGGCCAGCGTGAGGGTTTGATCGAAGGGCTCGTAGCCGGGCGCCGACGCGCTCACCCGCACCTCGCCAGGCATCACCGGCACCTCGACCCCGAGCAGCGCCGCGGGGACGTCGCGCGCGCCCACGCGCAGCGAGAGCGACGGCGGTGGTGCCTCGCAGAGCACCGACAGGTGCGCGACCCGCGGCTCCACCCGCGCGCGCACCGCCTCGCACGCCTGCAGGATCACCGCGCGGTTGCGCAGCGCGGCGTCGGCTTCGGCCGCGCGTAGGCACTGCCGCCCGAGGTCCAGCGCCTCGACCCAGTGCCCGAGCTCCCGGTGCTCCCGCGCGAGGAACACCATCAGCGAGGGGGTCATGCGCAGCACCGCGGCGCGCTGGCCGAGCGACAACGCGGCGGCGTGATCCCCCGCGATGGAGGCAGCCTCGGCCTGCGCGACGAGCTCAAGCCGCGCGGGATCGGCGGGCGCCCCCTGCGCCGACGCGAGGCCGGGCACGAGCAGCGCCGCGAGCGCCCACGCCCTCACTCGACCACCACCCGCGGCTCCGCGGCCACGGCCGGGCGCGCCGAGCCGGCGTCACCGACCCGCGCGGGGACCACCCGTCGCACCACGCGCAGCACCTTGGTCGGGCGCGGCGCGACCGCCGCCGGATCACGCGGCGCGGGCGTCGGCGCGGGCGGTGACGGCGGGGCTGAGACGTCGCGAACCCCTTGCGCCACAGGCACTTCGGTGACGGGTCGAGCGAGTGTCGAAGGCGGCGCCGCGGGGGTGGGGCGCGCGCGGCGCATCCAGCCCACGGGCACGGCGATGGCGAGGAGCGCGATGCCCGCGAAGAGCGCCACGGTTCGTCGCGGGAGCGGGACCGTCGGGGACGTGGCTGAAGCCTCGGGGACGGTCGTCTGCTCCCAGGCGCGCTGGGCCTCGTCGACGGTGTCGCTGAGCTCGCTCCACATCGCCCCGGCGGTGCGCGGACGCGCGTCGGGGCTGCGGTGCAGCGCGCGTCGGAGAATCTCCTCCCACGGTCCCACCCGCAGGCCGAAGCGCGCGGGGGTGGGGCGCTCGGCGGCGAGGATCTCCTCCAACAGCTCGGCGCCCTCCCGGTGCGCATACGCCCGTGCCCCGCGGAGCACCTCGACGAGGAGCAGGGCGAGCGCGTGCACGTCGGTCCAGGGCCCGGTGCGGGAGCGACTGATCTGCTCGGGCGCCGCGTACGCCGCGGTGTACCCCGCGAGGGGCGACGCGGTGGACGTGGACCCGCCCCCGGGCCCGTCGGCCTCGGGGTCGACCTTGGCCACGCCGAAGTCAATCACCCGCAGCCCCGGCTCCCCCCGACGCGCCATGACGCGCATGAGGTTCGAGGGCTTCAGGTCCCGGTGGCTCACCCCGGCGTCGTGGGCGCACGCGAGGCCATCAAACGCAGGACGCAGCAGCGCGAGGGCCTCCCGCGGTCCCCGCCCCACCCCCGCGCGGGTCGCGAGCTCGTCTTCGAGGCTCACGCCCTCCAGCCACTCCATCGCCATGCACGGCCGCTCGGCCTCGTCGCCCCCCACGGTCCCAACGTCGAGCACACGCACCAGCGCCGGGTGGTTGAGCGACGCGAGGGTCACGGCCTCCTGCCGAAACTGCGCGAGGTACAGCCGCCGCGCGGCCCCGGCGAAGCGATCCGCCGCGGTGAGCACCTTGATCGCCACGGGCACGCCGAGCACCTGGTGCCGCGCGCGGTAGACCACCGCGAAGCCGCCCTGCGCCACGCGCGCCTCGACCTCGTAGCGCCCGAGCACCACCTCGCCGATCAATGGGTCGCGTTCAGGAACGGAAGGAGTCACCACGGAAAGTACGTGACCGATGGTAGCAAACCCTTACAGCATGATGATATCGCCCTGATATCGGCGGCCGTCGGGAGCATTTCGTAGGGTGCTTATCATCATGACATTCCTTCAACGCCCGATCCTCCTCTCCCTCCTGCTCGGCGCCTGCGGGTCCAGCGGCTCAACGGTCGGGGCGACCGACGCCCAGGTCACCGACGCCCGCGGCACCGACGCGCAGGTCCAGGGCACCGACGCGCAGGTGCAGGGCAACGACGCGCAGGCCCAGGGCACCGACGCTCAGCCCCAGGGCAACGACGCCGGTCCGGACCCCTGCGCGACCCCGTCGCCGTGCGCCAACGACGCGCGCCTCACGCCCGAAGACATCATGAACTGCCGCACCTCGCTGGAGGCGCAGCGCGGGCAACCGTGCGGCCCGGAGAACAACGCGGTGAACGCCTGCCGCGCGCAGAACATCGCGTGCGGCGCCGACGGAATGACCGACTTCATGGCCACGTCCGACCGCTTCAACATGGCCTGCATGACCCTGGTGATGGCCCGCGAGACCTGCTGCGCGTCCCCCGCCGGCATGGGTTCCCCCAACTGCATCTGACCCCCTTCCCTTTCACTGCCAGACGGAGATCGAACATGAAGACGCGAAAGATTCACGGTGTTTTCGGCGCGGCGCTGCTCGCCCTCGCCCTCACGAACACGGGCTGCGTGGTGGAGGTCTCCACCTTGCCGGGAGGGAACTTCTACGAGAATTTTGACAGCGGCGGCGGGCGCTGGACGCTCGGTGACGGCTTTCGCATCGACGTGGCGTCAGGCTCTGACCGCTGGCTCCGCGCGGTCTACGACGACTCCTGCTCCGACCAGAGCTACAACTTCGCGCATGTCACCGCGCCCTTCGATTTCACCGGCGCAGCCGCGGTCTCGGTGAGTGTCAGCACCCAGGGCACCTACGGCACCCGCGACACCACCGGCGTGGCGTGGACCACGGACCTCCCCGGCCCCGGCGCGACCTGGAACGTGCTCTCGACCATCAACTCCACCTCGTCCTACGTGGTGAACAGCGTGGACCTCCCGGCCGAGGCGCGGCGCTCGGGGGTCTACCTCGGGATCTATTTCCGCAACATCTGCGTGCGCAACTCCATCGGCGTGAACATGGGCTACGACGAGTTCCGCGTGGTCGTGACCCGCTGAGCGCCACCAGAACCCGCGACCGCTGGCGCGCCGCGCCTCTGCCTGGCCCCCTCGAGGATCTGCCCTCGCGCGCACCTCACCCCTCGAAGCACTGCCGACGCCAACGACACGGCTTGACCGCCGCCCCGCCCTCGGCGCTCATGCGCCCGTGATCGACGGCCTCTCGCGTTCACCGCTCGCGCGCTGCGTCGCGCTCACCCTCGCGGTGCGCGTGGGCCTCTGCCTCCTGTGGCCCGTTCCTCCGTCGTGGGACGGGCACTACTACGCCCGCCTCGCCGCCCAGCTCGCGCGCAGCGCGGGCTACGCCGAGCCCCTCGCCCACGGCGACATCGCCACCGCGTTCTGGCCGCCAGGGCTCCCCTTCGCGCTGCTTGTTCCCCTGGCGCTCGGCGCCAGCGCGCCCCTCGCCGCGGCGCTTGTGAACCTCGCGGCCGCGACCGTCGCCGTCATCGCCATCTACCGCGCCGCCGCCGAGACCCACGGTCCGATGGTCGCCCGCCGCGCGGCGACGATCTATGCCGTCTATCCCGGCCTCGCGCTGTGGAGCACCGCGGCGATGACCGAGACCCTCACCGGCGCGCTGCTCGCCGTGGCGCTGCTCATCGCCCTGCGCCGCAACGCGTTCGTCGCGGGGTTGATCCTCGGACTCGCCGCGCTCACCCGCCCGCCCTCGCTCCTCCTGCTCGCCGCCCCGCTGGTCGCGGGCACGCGGTGGCGCGGGTTCGCGCTCTGCCTCCTCGGCGCGCTGGCGGTCGTCGCCCCGTGGTCCGCGCGCAACGCCCGGGTGCTCGACGCCCCCGCGCTCATCAGCACCAACGGCGGGAGCAACCTGCTCATCGGAGCCACCTCACCCCATGGGGGGTACACGTCTCCCCGCGGACGACACCCGGCGTGCGAGTCCGCTGTGGGCGAGGTCACCCGCGACCGCTGCTGGCGCGACGCGGCCCTCGCGGAGATCCGTCGCGCCCCCGGCGCATGGGCGCTGCGTGGCGCGCTCCGCGTCGCGCGGACCTTCGCCCTGGAGCTCGACCCCGCCGCCCACCTCGCGTGGAGCACCCGCCCGCCCCCACGCCCGCTGCGCGTCGCCCTCGGCGCCCTCTGCACCTTTGCCTGGTGGGCGCTGCTCCTCCGCGCGGCGCGAGGTCTCCCTCACGCATCCGACGCGCGTGTCGCGTCCCTCGCGGTGGGCGCGGCGGCGCTCACGCACTTCGTCTTCCTCGGCGCCGACCGCTACCACCTCGTGCTCGTGCCCCTGCTCTGCCCGCTCGCCGCGAGGTCCCCGCGGTGAGCGAACGCCTCGCGGTGCTCGTCGCCTTCGCGCTGCGCCTCGCGCTGGGCCTCGCCCTGCGGC
>JBILLI010000319.1:0-8247 GCA_044376155.1 Polyangiales bacterium | reverse complement strand
GCGGGGGGTGAGGGGCGGGGGGAGAGGGCGTACGGCCCCCACGGGTGCACCCCTCTCTTGCAGCTTCGCTGCGGGAGAGGGGACGGGGGAGAGGGCGGACTACCCCCGCTGGTGGCCGCACGAGATTGCGCATCCCTTGGGGGACGCTCGTCGTGACGGTTGATGCCACGTAGATTCAAGCCGAAGCGTCGCAGCGTACGGATCCCTGCTCAACGGAGTACAGAGCCAGACAAGGGTCTCTTTGTACTATGTTTGACGGATGAATTCTGCGCGCACCAGGGGTCTCGGCGTTCGAGGAGAGCGTTTCGTCACGGTTCGCGAGGTTCCATGACTTCGCGGATCGAACGGCTCCTTCAGCGCGCGATGCTGGCGGGTCTCGCGGCCGCTTCGCCGCGCTGTGCCAGCGAACCGATGTCGGTCGACGCCACGCCCCTCGACGCGACGGTCGCCGATGCGCTCGCCGCGCCGACCGACGCGCCGATGGCGTGCGACGCGTCGTTGGAGTGGCGGGGATCGTGCGAATTCAACGTGCGCCTCGCGTGCGGCGTCCCCTCGACGCTCCCGCCGGAGGTGCTTGACGGAGGCGTCTCGACCGACTGCCAACGCTTCTGTCAGGACGTCGTACCTTCATTCGGGTCCAGAAGTGGGATCTGGATCTGCACGCTCATCGCCTCGCCGACCCCACAGGGGGTCGTCGTGCGATGCGGCGTCCCTTGTCCCATCGATGGGCGGCGTCCGGCCGGGTTTCTGGATCCTCCCCTGCCCGCGGACCTCGACGCGACGCAGCGGTTTCTGGCGACCTCGACGGTCCTTGAGGCCGTGTCGGTCGTGGCCTTCGAGCACCTCGCCCGCGAGCTCGCGCACCACGGCGCGCCCGACGCGCTTCGCCTCCGCGCCCTGCGCGCCGCGGAGGATGAGCGGCGGCACACCCTCGCGATGCAACACCTGGCCCGCTCCGCGGGCGTCGAACCCGCGCTGCCCGCGCATGACCCCGGTCCGGTGCGTGAACTGTTCGCGCTGGCCCACGAGAACGCAGTGGAGGGCTGCGTGCGAGAATTCTTCGGGGCGCTGCTCGCGCGCTGGCAGAGCGTGCACGCCGACGATCCCGCGGTGCGGGTCACGCTTCGGCGCATCGCCGTCGACGAGGCGCGGCACGCCGACCTCGCATGGGACGTCGCGGCCTGGGTCGAGCCTCGGCTCTCGCCCGACGAGCGCGCAGAGCTCACCCTCGCGCGAGCGACGGCGTGGGGCGAGCTGCTCGATGCGTGGCACGCGCCGTGGCCCGGGCCCACAAGGAAGCGCCTCGGTCTGCCCGCGGGCGACGAGGTCCACGCGATGCTTCGAGCGCTCCGGCAGGAGTCGTCGCAGGCGGCCTGACGACGCGCGAACCCCGCTACGGCTCATGCCTCGGATCGAGGGTCGCGAGCAGCCACGTCAGCGCGTCGACGGGCTCAAGCCACGCGAGCGGCGCGCGCACCTGGGGGTCCTCGTCAGGGTCGCGACCGCCATGGAAGTGCAGCAGGGGATGCCCACAGAGCCCGCTCCCTTCAGGCATCAGCCCGAGGTCCAAGCGGGCGTACCAGAGGTCCCCCTGCCTCGTCGCGCCGGTCACGCCGAGGTTGTAGCCGCGCAGCGCGCCCTTCGACGCGAACTCGATCTGCATCGACAGCACGGCGCCATCCTGAAGGTGCGGGAGCCCTCGCAGCGTCACCGCCGGGTGACCACGTCCATCACGCCCGTCGGCGCTGGGGCTGAACGTGAGGCACTCCGCGTTCGTGGTCAGCCAACCCTGCACCTGCTGTGAGCACTGCCCTGCGTCCGCGAGGCGCTTGAGCACGATGACGATCTCGTTGCGCACGCGCTTCGGCACGCGCGTCGCAGCCGCACGTTGTCGCGTCTCGCTGGCGAGCTCTCCCCAACGCGTCGTCACGACGCATCCGGCTCCGCGCGATCAGGGTCGTACTCGCGCCCACGAAGCCAACTCGCCAGCGACGGGTGCCGCATGAGCGAGCGCTCGGCGTCGCCGCCCGAGAGCAGAAAGAGCACCGCGGGCGCGGTGCGTCGCAGCAACCGATCGCGGTCGAGATCAAGGCGTCGCACGGCGCCCTCTTCGTCATCCACCACGAGCAGAACGATGGCGTCGGGGTGTGCAAAGGCTGCATCGATGTGATTCTCGCGCGTCACCGTGACGTCGTCGGGCGCGAGCAATTTCACCTCGTCGACGGCGTCGTCGCGCTCTCCCCGGGATGGGTAGTACACCACCACGAGCGGAGAGCCGTCCCGCAGGATGCGCCAGAGGTGCCCCGTCGAGTCGCTCATGCCGCCGGTCGACGCAGGATCGGCTCCAGGATCGGCGCCGGGTGCACGACGAGCTCGCCGTCTTCTTCGTACTCCAGCAGCAGCCCGCTCGCGATGAGCCGCGCGCGGCGCTCGCGCGGGATCTCGGCACCGTCCGTACCATCCGCGCGCAGGATCTCCTGCTTGTCTCCCTGATCGAGCAGGCGGCGCAGGCTCTGCCGTTGGTCCTTCACCGCGGCGGTGAGGTCGGTCTCGCGCAGGACCTCGCGCCCCGCGAGGCGGGCGTACATCGCGCTGTCTTGAACGAGTTGCAAGAAGGTGCGCGGGATCCCGCCCGAGAGGCTGATCGCAGACTCCAGCACGTCCGCGCTGGCGCGCATCCCCTCGTCGCCCACCCGCGTGCGCAGGACCTCGCGGAGAAACGCGCGCCCCGCCGCCGCGTGCGGTGAGTTTGTCGGCGCGACCACCACGGGGGGAACCGAGTAGACACGAAACTGCTCGGTCATCCACGCCCCGTCGGGACCGTAGAAGACCTGCGCGGGGAGCACCGCGACGACCCGGAGTTCCTCGCGCAAGAGCAGCAGCCGCTCCAGGTCCGCGCGGATCGTCTCGGCGGGCAGACGCTCCATGCCGTCGAGCAGCAGGACCAGCTGCGATGCACCTCGCACCCTCCTCCACTCACGGGCGAGTGATCGAACGGCGTCGAGGTTCGAGAGACCCTTGCGCGTGCGCACGTCCCACGCGGATGGGTCGTGGCTGCCTGACGCGTCCGGAATCCCTCGCGCCAGCAACGCCCGACCCAACACGTGTTCGGTCGCGAGGAGGACGTCGGAGACGGAGGCGGGCGTCACGAGCGCGCGAAATGCAAGGTCGTCAGGCTCACCGGGCGGGAGAGACAGAAAGTATTCGCGTGCGTGATCGGTGAGAACGGGGACGAACACGACCCCCGAGATGTGCTCCGCCGAGACCCGCCCCAGCGCGGAGCTCTTGCCGCTCCCTGCGGGACCGACAACCGCCACTGGCTCGGTGGTCTCTCGGATCAACGCGTCGAGCGAGTGATTCTCGGGTCGAGGGACATAGACCGGAAGCCCGCCGCTCCCTGCCGCGTCCCAACTCGCAGGCACATGCGGACGCAGCGACTTCCAATCGACGGCCATGACCTCTCTGTACCTCCCCCGCCGCGCAGGGTCGAGCGCCGCCGCTCAGCGCGGGTCCACCGGCGTGCGCGGGAAATCCTCGGCCTCTCGCACCACGCGCTCCACCGCGGCCATCAGCGCGAGCACCGTGGGCTCCTGCCACGGGCGACCCACCACCTGCACGCTCAGCGGCAGCCCCGCGCTCTGCGCGTCGACCTTCGCGGCGTGGCGCTCCATCGCGTCGCGCCCACCCGCGCGCCGGGTCTCCTCCCCGCGCACGCGCCCCACCGGGACCACGCCCCCCGGGAACTGCGCGGCGTTCCAGGTGAACGCGCTCACCGACGCGAGGGTGAAGTTCTTCGACATCCCGTGCGGCAGCGCGGGCGTGGCGAACGCGGGACACACCAGCGCGTCGAGGCGCGCGCGGTCCATCACGTCGAGCACCTCGAAGCGCCACGCGCGCAGGCGATCGGTGAGCCGCCAGAGCTCGGCCACCGACTTCTCGCCCATCGCGTCGAGCATCGCGCCGAGGCGCCCCTGCCCCACCAGCGACGCCGCCCGCGCCAGCACCACGCGCCCGCGGTCGGGGATCTTCGCGAGCGACAACAGCGGCGCCAGCGTCGGGTCCGGCGGGTCACTCCCCAGCGCCGCGCGCAGCGTCTCGCCGCCGTCGGCCGAGAGCGCGCCGAGGTAGTCCGCCACCAGCCCGGGCACGTTCGGGGGCGTACACGGGATCACCGTAACCCCCTGCGCGGCAAGGACATCGGCCGCGGTCTCGACCGCCCGACGCACCGAGGCCGACACGGGCAGCGTGCCGTCGTCGGTGTACCAGCCCACGCGCAGCCCGCGGAGGTTCACCTCGCCCGGGTCGCGCCACGGCAACGGCGGCACCCGCGGGTCGAGGGCGGCCATGCGGTCGCGCGGGAAGGCCGCGTAGACCCGCGCGAGGTCGTCGACGGTGCGGGTGAGCGTGCCGATCATCGAGCGCACGGCCTCCTGCCCGCGCAGCACGCCCTGCACGCCGCGCATGGGGAGGAGGTCGAGCGTGGGCTTGAGCGCACACACCCCACAGACGGCCGCGGGGGAGCGCACGCTGCCGCCGATGTCGGTGCCGATGCCCAGCGGAGACATCCCCGCGGCCACGGCGGCGGCCTCGCCCCCGGAGCTGCCGCCCGCGGAGTGCGCGAGGGACCAGGGGTTGGCGGTCTGTCCGAAGAGGGGGTTGCGGCTCTCGGCGAAGAGCATCGTCTGCGAGAGGTTCGTGCGCCCGAGGACCACCGCGCCCATCTCGCGCAGCAGGGTCACCATCGCCGCGTCGCGCGACGCCACGCTGTTCTGCCGCGAGCGCAGCCCCAGGGTGGTGGGGTGGCCCTCGAGGTCGAAGCACTCCTTTACGCTGATGGGCACGCCGTGGAGCGGGCCGCGAACACTCCCCGCCGCGCGCTCGTCGTCGAGGCGCGAGGCGTGCGTGCGGGCGTCGTCGTCGAAGACCGTGGTGAACGCGTGCAGCCGCGCGTCGAGGGAATGGATCCGGTCGAGGTGCGCGTCGACGAGCTCGCGCGACGAGAATTCCCCGCGCCCGAGGCCGTCGATCATCGCGCCGAGGGGCAGGGACCAGCGCGCGCTCACGCGCCCTTCCCTTCGCGGTGCTGCAGGATCAGCGCGGTGCGCAGCGCGTGGAGCTCGCGCTCCAGGCCCACGGGGTAGATCTGCGGGAACTCAAAGCGCCGCGTGCGCGGCGGCAGCGCGGCGAGCTGCGCCCGGGCGCGGTCGCGGGAGGTGTGCAGCGAGGGGACTTCGTACACCCGCTGACCGCCGCGGTAGATGGGCACGAGGAGGTCTTCGTGGGTGACGTCGGGGTCGTAGGTGACGCGCTTCGTGCCGTCCATCGGGTCGATGGCGGTGTGCGAGGGCTCGGCCTCCGCAGCCACGTCCCAGATCATGTCGCCGAGCAAGACCCCGTCGCGGGAGAAGCGCCGCACCTGATGGATCCCCGGGGTGGAGATCTTGATGGCCTGCTCCGAGAGCTTCACCTTGTGGCGCCACGGTCCGTCGCCCTCGCGAATCGCCGAGAGCTTGTAGACCCCGCCCAGCGCGGGCTGGTCGTAGGCCGTGACCAGCTTGGTCCCGACGCCCCACACCGAGATCGTCGCGCCCTGGTGCTTCAAGCTCTGGATCAGCCCCTCATCGAGGTCGTTGCTCGCCACGATGGTGGCCTCGGGAAAGCCCCCCTCGTCGAGGATCTTGCGGGCCGCGATGCTGAGCTCGGCGAGGTCACCCGAATCCAGACGGATGCCGATGAAGGTGTGTCCGTTGGCCTTGAGCCACTGCGCGACCTGCACCGCGCGGCGCACGCCCTCGAGGGTGTCGTAGGTGTCGACGAGAAAGACGCAGTTGTTCGGCATCGCGCTGGCGTAGGCCTTGAACGCCTCGAGCTCGTCGTCGAAGGACATCACCCACGAGTGCGCGTGGGTGCCCCGCACGGGGATGCCGAAGCGCCTGCCCGCCAGCACGTTCGACGTGCTCGAGCACCCGCCCAGGTACGCCGCGCGGCTCGCGGCGAGGGCGCCATCAACACCCTGGGCCCGACGCAGGCCGAACTCCAGCACGGAGTCACCCCTGGCGGCGTCACACACCCGCGCGGCCTTGGTGGCGATGAGCGTCTGGAAGTTGATCACGTTCAGCAGCGCGGTCTCGAGGAGCTGGCACTGCAACAGCGGGCCGCGCACGCGGATCAGGGGCTCGTGGGCGAAGACCGCGGTGCCCTCGGGGATGGCGTCGAGGTCCACGGTCAGGCGCAGGTCGGCGAGGTACGCGAGGAACTCGGGATCGAACAGCGGCGCGTCGTCGTTGCCGCGCAGCGTGGCGAGGAACGCGCGGTCGTCGTCGGTGAAGCGGAACGCGTCGAGCCACGCGATGGCCTGCGCGAGCCCCGCGGCGATGGCGTAGCCCCCGCCGAAGGGGTTCTTGCGAAAGAACAGATGGAACACGGCCTCGCGGTCCATGGTCCGGGTCTTCCAGTACCCGTAGGCCATGGTGAGCTGGTAGAGGTCCGTGAGCAGCGTGAGGGAGTCGTCGCCGTGCATGCGGCGCGACGGTATCACCCCGGTGAACGGCCGCGCACGGTCACGTCGCGAGGAAGGCCCGGAGCTGCGCGTACACATCGGGGTGGCACTGCACCTGATGGTGCAGCACCGCGCCGTAGCGCCCGGTGTCGAGCGCGAAGGCGCGCCGCGTGAGGGCCTCGGGCGACGCGCTGGGGCCGCGCACGAGGAGGTCGCCGAGGAGCGCGCCCACGGGGTGCTCGGGGTCGCGGGTGACCGTCGCGGAGACGAAGCAGTAGGCCACGTCGTCGAGCAGCGCGAGCGGGCCGCTGCGGTCTTCGAGCAGCGCGTCGGGGTCGAAGCCCGCCCAGTCCTCGTCGCGGATGTAGCCGTAGCGGAGGTCTTTGATCCCCGCGCTGCGCCCCTGAAGGATTCTCCCAGGGATGCGCGTGCCCGGCAGGTCGATGGCCTCGAGCACGCCCCCGAGCACGTTGCCCAGCTTCTCCAGGGCCGCGCCCCGGTGCGGCGACGCGAGGCACGCGACGTGGGTGAGCCGCTCGCGCCAGGGCCGTCTGTCGGCGTCGGCGAGGTGGCACGCGCTGCGGATCACCAGCCCCCCCATGCTGTGCCCCACCAGCGCGACTCGCTTCACGGGCACGGGCCAGTGGGCGACCAGCGCGTCGAGCAGCGCCGCGAGGTCGCGCCCGTTCTCCGAGACGTGTCGACCGCTGTTGTAGCGCAGAAAGAGCGGGGTCACCCCGAGGTCGCGCGCGAGGAGCGTGCCGAAGTTCGCGCCGGGGTCGCCGTGGTAGGCCTCGGCGCCGAGGCACCACGACCACTCCGTGGCGCACAGCCCGTGCACGAACACCACGAGCGACGAGGAGGGGTCGGGCACCGCGTCGCGCAGGCCCTCGGGGGTGAGCGTGAGGTACTGGTCCCCCGCGCGGAGGGACATGTCCAGCGCGAGGCCGTTGGTGCGCGCGGCGAGGGCGTCGCCCACCACCCCGTTGACCGCGCCCAGGGCCGCGTCGGCGAGGGTCGTGGCGCGGCGCGTGGCGTCGGAGCGCATGGTCACGGGTGCGGGCTCGGCGGGCGCGGCGACGGCCTCGACGACGTCGACCCCGAGGTCGGTGACCGTGCGCACCAGGCGGTTCACCGCGCGCACGCTCGCGAGCACGTTGCTGGTCACGTGCGCCCGCGCGGCGTTGATCTCTCGCGCGCGGGGGTTGCCCGGGGCCACGAGGTCCACCGCGCGCAGCGCCACGCGCGCGGCCGAGTCGTGGCCCTCTTCGATGAGCGCGGTGGTGTGGTCCACCGCGTCGTGCACGAGCGCCTTGAGTCCTCGCCAGCGACGCATCACGGGCGGGAGTGTAGCGCGATGAACCCGGGCGGGCGTGTCGCGACAACCCACCGCGGGTCATTCCCGTACGGGGGTGCCGTGGGATCGCCCGTGTCTGCGGGGGGCGCGGGGTGTGGTTGACGCCTGGGCGTGACACGGCGGCCCTGACGGCGCTGCTCATCCACGTGGGCGTGAGCCTCGTGAAGGTGAAGGGGGTGCGGCTCTTCTGATGTTGCGACCCACGCAAGAAGTTGCGCGCGGCGTCGTGACGGCCCTCATCCCCCAACCCCTTCTCCTGCCGGACCTACGTGGTCGCGACCAGTCACCACGGATCCCGGAGAGCGGCCGGGGTTTTCGTCTCAGAGGAGGACGATCCGCCCCGCAGTCCGACGAGCCGCGCCAGCGCGTCTGGCACACCGCAGACCTCCAG
>JBILLI010000318.1:0-8280 GCA_044376155.1 Polyangiales bacterium | reverse complement strand
GGCGCGCGGGGTCACGGAGCTCACCGTCGACGGAATGACCTACCGCGAGGTGATCTCCGCCACGCTGGCCGAGGGGGGACGGGGTCGCAACGTGATCCCCGACCGCTTCACGCTGAACGTGAACCACCGCTTCGCGCCGGGGCGCACCGACGCCGACGCCGAGGCCGACCTCCGCGCGCTCGTCGACGGCGCGGCCGACATCGAGGTGTACGACCGCTCCCCCTCGGCGCCGCCCTTCGCGACGCATCCGCTCGTGCAACACCTCGCCGCGTGCGGCGTCACGGGCGTCGCCCCCAAGCAGGCCTGGACCGACGTCGCCCGCTTCGCCCTCCACGGCGTCGCCGCGGTGAACCTCGGACCGGGCACCGCCGCGCAGGCCCACCAGCGCAACGAGTGGACCGACCGCGGAGACCTCCAGCGCGGCTACGACCTCTTCGCGTCGTGGCTCTTCGCCGACGGATCAGCCCCGCGCGCCTGACACCACGGCCTCCATGGTGACCTTCGCGTCACCCAGGAGCATGCGGGTGTTCTCGTGAAAGAACAGCGGGTTCTCGACGCCCGCGTAGCCCGCGCCGCGGCCGCGCTTGAGCACCACCACCGACTTCGCCTTCCACACCTCGAGCACGGGCATGCCGTAGATCGGCGACGACGGATCGTCGAGCGCGCCGGGGTTCACGATGTCGTTCGCGCCGATGACCAGCACCACGTCGGTGGCGTCGAAGTCGTCGTTGATCTCTTCCATCTCCTGCACGAGGTCGTAGGGCACGCCGGCCTCGGCGAGGAGCACGTTCATGTGCCCGGGGAGCCGCCCCGCCACGGGGTGGATCGCGAAGCGCACGGTCTTGCCCCTCTCGCGCAGCGTGCGGGTGAGGTCGGCCACCGCGGCCTGGGCGCGCGACACGGCCATGCCGTAGCCCGGCACGATGATCACCCGGGTCGCCTCGCGCAGTTGCGTGGCTACGGCATCGGCCTTGATCTCGCGAAGTTCGCCCGCCACCGGCGCGCTCGGCGACGAGCCCGGCTCCACGCCGAAGCCGCCGAAGACCACGCTCAGGATCGAGCGGTTCATCGCCCGGCACATGATGATCGAGAGGATCGTGCCGCTCGACCCCACCAGCGCGCCCGTCACGATGAGCAGGTCGTTGCCGAGCATGAAGCCCGCCGAGGCCGCGGCCCAGCCCGAGTAGCTGTTGAGCAGCGAGACCACCACGGGCATGTCGGCGCCGCCGATGGCCATGACGAGGTGCGCGCCGAGGAGGCCCGAGAGCAGCGCGTTGAGCGAGAGCCAGAGCATCCCCCCGCCGTGCTCGGCGCGCACGAAGACGGAGCCCAGGCCGACGATGGCCAGGGCCACGACGGCGTTCAGCGCGTGACGACCCGGGAGCAGCAGGGCCTTGCCCGACACGGTCCCGCGGAGCTTCGCCCAGGCGACCACGGAGCCCGTGAAGGTCACCGCGCCCACGGCCACGCCGATCCAGATCTCGATCGCGTGCAACAGGCTCGCGCCGCCGCCGCCGGTGACGGGGGCCTGCAGGTGCGACGACATCCCCACGAGCACCGCCGCGAGGCCCACGAAGGAGTGCAGGATCGCCACGAGCTCGGGCATCCCGGTCATCTCCACGCGCCGCGCGAGCACCGCGCCCACAGAGGCGCCGACGATCACCGCGCCGCCGAGCACGGCCGCGCCCAGGCCCACCCCCGAGGTGTGGGTGATCCACACGATGGCGGTGACCGCGACGGCGAGGAGCATGCCCCAGATGCCCGCGGCGTTGCCCTGCCGCGCGGTGGCCTGCTTCGAGAGCCCGCCCAGCGAGCGGATGAACAGCACACCCGCGACGAGGTATGCGACCACGACCTCGCCGCGCATCACGACCGATCTCCTTCGCGACGGAACATCTTCAGCATCCGCTCGGTGACGAGGAAGCCCCCCGCCACGTTGATCGCCGCGAGCAGCACCGCGGCGGCGCCGAGCCATGTCGCGAGGCCATCACCCCGCGGGCCGATCTGCAGCATGCCGCCCACGATGATGATCCCCGAGATGGCGTTGGTGACGCTCATGAGCGGGGTGTGCAGCGCCGGGGTGACGCTCCAGATCACCTGCCAGCCCACGAAGCACGCGAGCACGAAGACCGTGAGGTGCTGCAGAAAGGCCGGCGGCGCGAAGCGACCCGCGAGGCCCAGCACGGCCACGGCCACCACGATGCCCGCGAGGGTGCCCCAGGCGCGCCCCGTCGGGGGAGGGGCGGCGAGGTGCGGGTGCTTGGGCCGCGCGACCTCCTTCGCGGGCGCGGGAGAGGGTGCGGCGGGCTTCGGCGGGGCCTTCGCCTCGGTGGGCGACGCGGGCTTCGGGGCCACGGGCGGGAGCGCCTCGCCGCGGTGCAGCGCCAGCGCGGGGCGGATCACGTCGTTGTCGAGGTCGACGGTGAAGTTCTCACCGCCCATTTCGGTGAGCAGGTTCACGAGGTTGGTGGCGAGGAACTGACTCGCCGTGGGGGCCATGCGCGACGCGAGGTCGGTGCACCCGAGGATCTTCACCCCGCGGCGCTCGACGTTCTCGCCGGGCACGGTGAGCGCGCAGTTGCCGCCCTGCTCGGCGGCCATGTCGACCACCACGGAGCCCGGACGCAGCGCGTCGACCACGTCCACCGGGAGCAGGGTGGGGGCCTTCTTGCCGGGCACCAGGGCCGTGGTGATGATCACGTCGACCTCGGCGGCCTGCGCGCGAAAGAGCGCCATCTCGGCGTCGATGAAGGCCTGCGACATCTCCTTCGCGTAGCCGCCGCCGCCGTCGCCGTCTTCCTTCAGCGTGACGGTGAGGAAGGTCGCGCCCAGGGAACGCACCTGCTCCTCGGCGGCCGCGCGGGTGTCGAAGGCCCGCACCTCGGCGCCGAGGGCCCGCGCCGCGCCGATGGCGGCGAGCCCGGCAACGCCTGCGCCGATGATGAGCACGCGGGCCGGCGGGGACTTTCCCGCCGCGGTGATCTGCGGCCCGAAGAAGCCCCCGAAGTGCGCCGCGGCCTCGATGACGGCGCGGTAGCCCGCGAGGTTCGCGGTGGACGAGAGCACGTCCATCTTCTGCGCGCGGGTGACCCGGGGGATGCGCTCGAGCGCGAGGGCGGTGGCCTTGCGCGCGGTGAGGGCGTCGAGGAGCCCGGGGTGGCGCTCGGGCTGCAGCAGCGAGATCAGCACGGCGCCCTCACGGAGGCGCGCGGCCTCGTCGAGGGAGGGCGGTCGCACCTTCATCACCACGTCGCAGTCCCAGACCTCGGCGTCGGTCGTGACCGTGGCGCCGGCGGCGCGGTAGGCGTCGTCGTCGTGGCCCGCGGCGAGGCCCGCGGCGGACTGCACCGAGACCTCATGCCGCATGGCGACGAGCTTGCGGACCGAGTCGGGCGTCGCCGCCACGCGCCGCTCGCCGGGGGATGACTCTTGCGGGATACCCAGTCGCAAGGCGCGCCTCCTTGGGGTTGGAGCGGGCAAGACTATCCCCTTCTCGCCCCGGCGCCTCGCGCGAAATTCACGCGCCCGCGGATCAATCGAGCGTGCGCAGAACCTCGAAGACGCGCACGGGTTGGGCGATGCCCTTGGGCTGCATCGAGGCGAGCTCGCGCACCTCGAAGTGCTCGCGCACGGCGACCCAGGTGGTCTCGGAGATCAGCACCTGCATCCCCGTGGCGGCGGAGCAGAGCCGGGCGGCGAGGTTCACGGGCGAGCCGATGACGGTGTACTGCAGGGCCTTGGAGCTCCCGATGTATCCCGCGACCACGTCACCGGTGTTGATCCCGATGCCGATCTCGAAGCTGACCTTGCCCGCGGCGGTGCGCTCGGTGTTGAAGCGCTTGAGCTCGTCGAGCATGTCGAGGGCGCTGCGCACCGCGCGCACGGCGTCGTCGGGGGCCGACACGGGCGCGCCGAAGAGGGCCATGATCTCGTCGCCCACGAACTTGTCGAGGGTGCCCTCGTAGCGGAACACGATCTCCACCATGCGCTCGAAGTAGTCGTTGAGCATGGCGACGATCTCCTCGGCGGGCATCGTCTCGGAGCGCGAGGTGAACCCGCGGATGTCGCTGAAGAGCATCGTGGTGGTGCGCGGCTCGCCGCCCTTCTTCACCTCCACCTTGCCCGAGGTCACGAGCTCCGCGATGGCCGGGGAGAGCAGGCGCTGAAAGCGCGCGCGGGTGAGGGCCTCCTCCTCGATGCGCCGTGCGAGGGCGGCGTTGGCGATGAAGAGCGCGGCCTGGTTCGCGATGTTCGTGAAGAGCTGCAGGTCCTTCTCGGCGAAGGCGTTGGGGTTCTGCGAGTCGACCATCATGATCCCCATGAGCTCGCCCTTGTGCAGCAGGGGCACGGCCATGGAGCTGCGGATGCCGGTCATGATGATGCTCTTCGACTCCGAGAAGCGCGGGTCGATCTTGGCGTCGCTGGAGAGCACCGCGACCTTCTCCTTGAGCACCTGCCCGACCACCGACTTGCTCACCACGAGCTCTTCGGGGCCCGCGCGGCGCGCCCGGGAGCAGCGGGCCTTGAGCTCACCCTCTTCCAGCAGCAGCACGACGCCGCGGTCGGCGCTGAGCAGGTCGAAGCTGCGGTCGAGGAGCTTCTCCAACAGACGGTCGAGGTCGAGCTCGGTGCCGATGGTGCGCTGCAGCTCGTACGAGATGCGGAGCTTCTCGTAGTCACGGCGCAGCACCTCGACGTCGGTGACGGTTCGCTCGGGGAGGAACTGCTGCATCTCCGCGGCGATCTTGGAGCGCACATGCGACTCCATCATCGCGCCGCCGATGGTCACGTTGCGCAGCGCCTGCACCGCCGCCTGCTGCGCCGCCACGGCCTGGGCGTTGGCCGAGGGGGCCGGGGGCTGCGCGTAGGGCGCCTGCGTCGGCGGGATCACCGGCGGCGTGTGCACGGGCAGGGGGCCCGGGGTGGGCGCCCGGGCGATGCTGTTGGGCCCCGTGGGCGCGCGAAACACGCTCTGCATCGGGGGCGACGGGGTGGTGGCCGGCGCGCTCGGAGGGCCGCTGGGGTTCGGCGAGATCCCGTCGAGAAAGACCGCGCGGGTGTTGCCCAGGGCGATCTGGTCCCCGTGGCTCAGCGCCCACTCCCCCGCGACGCGCTGCTCGTTCACGAAGGTGCCGTTGAGCGAGCCGAGGTCCTTGAGGTACCACCGCGCGCCGCGCTGCTCGACGATGCAGTGCTCCTTCGACACGATCCGGTCGAGCAGCTGCACGCTGTTGTTCGGGTGTCGGCCCAGGGTGTTGAACGCGAAGAGCTCGCGTTCTTGCTGCCCCTCGGGGCCCATGATCAACAGCTTCGCCATCGATGCGTTGCCTCTCGCCCGCGGGCGGCGCGAACGGTCGCCGCAGCGTAGTCGCAACCCCGGCAAAATGCGAGGGCCGCCACCGTGTTGGCGCAAACGTTACAGAGCGCGTCAGCGGGGGACGGCCGCCAGGGCCTGCCGGATGAGGTCCGCCCGCATCCCGTACTTGAAATTCGAGCTGCGGTTCACGGCCACCTCGCGTCGCTGACCGTTGGAGGGGTCGACCACGATCTGCCTTTCGTCGTCGGCGAGGCTGCCGGCGTTCAGCCCGATGACCCGCCCGCTGGGGAGGAAGATCGGGCTCCCCGACGAGCCCCCCGACGTCTGCGCGCTGTGCTGGAGCTTCTGCGCGGTCTGCGGCGTGCCGACGTTGTCGGCGAAGTCGGTCACGCGGTTGAGCAGCCCGAGGGTGATCGTCGCCACGGGGGACGCCTCGTTCACGGTGAGCCCGGGGAACCCGTACACGAAGATCCCGTCGCCCTCGTGCATCGCGTGGAGCTCGGCGTCGTCGGCGAGGGTGACCCAGGTGGGGAGGTCCTCGGTGGTGCGCAGCAGCCCCACGTCGTAGCCGATGCCGCCGCGGGAGAAGCGCGCGTCTTGAAAGCGCGCGTCGGCGTACACCGCCGTGGCGGCCAGGGCCGCGCCGGACTCCTTGTTGCGCAGCACCACGGTCTGCCCGCCCGACTGCGCCTCGGTGAGCGCGGCGCGCACGCAGTGGGCGTTGGTCGCGAGGAGCCGCGCGGTGACCGCGAAGGCCGTGCAGAAGCCCCGCGTGCGCCCGTCGCGCTGCCGCGCGGCCACGAGGTAGATGCTGCGCGCGTTGTGCTGCGCGATGCGCGCGCCGAGGTTCGCGTCACCTGTCGGGACCGGCGGCGCCTCCTCGCTCGCCTGATAGACAAACCAGCCGCCCACCGTGAGCCCCACGACGAGCAGCGCCGAGAGGACCACCACCGCCGCGCGCAGACCGCGCTGCCGCTTCGCGCTCTTCTCGACAGCCTGTTCGATCATCAGCGCCACGGTGCGGTGGCCCACGCGCGGCTCGGGCGGGGCCAGCGGCGTGGCGCCGTGGAGCGGCGGCGCGGGGGCAGGTGGCGGCAGGGGGGCGGGGCCCAGGATCGGCGCCTGCGGGACGAACGCGGGCACGGCGACGGTGGGTGGAGGGGTGAGCTCGACGCGCAGCCGCGGACCGTTGCGGCCGCACTCCAACACGTCGCCGTGCGCGAGCGGGTGCGTGGCCGTGACGCGGTGACCGTTGACCCAGGTGCCGTTGCGCGCGTTGCGGTCGGTGACGCGCCAGCGCCCGTCGGCGAGGGTGAGCTCGCAGTGGTGGCCCGAGGCGTCGAGGTCCAGCCGCGCGTCGAAGACCACGTCGTTGTCGGGGGCGCGGCCGATGCGCACGTGCGGGGCGTGAAACTCGAGGCTACGCCCTGCGTGCGCGCCGAACTCCTGCACGAGACGCAGCATGGCGGCCGTGCCTCAGGCGTCGCCGGGCGCCCCGGCGTCGTCCCAGGCGGGCGCGGGAAGGGGCGTCGGGGCCACCGGGTGGTCGGTGTCGATGGGGGTCTCGGGCGCCGTCGCGGGCGCGGTGACCGCGGGCGTGCTCCGGGGCGCGGGCTCGTTGCGGTCGCGCAGCGCGAGCCAGGCGCCGAGGAGGGCGCCGACCACCAACGCGGCGATCACCAGCGGGCCCCACGGAGAGCCCTGCATCGGGAGGGCGACGGCGCCGTCGTCGTCGGCCCGCGGTCGCGCCGGCGGACGCGCGGTCACCGGGCTGCGTGCCGGCTCGTCGTCATCGTCGTCGTCGTACTTCGGCAGCCCGGGCGCGTCGGGCGGGAGCGAGACGCGGTTCTTGAGGTCGGAGCCCGGCGGCGGGAGGTCGGGGATCTTCAGCGAGGTGCTCGCGCGGCCCCCCACGAGCGACTCGACGGATCGAGACAGCACGTGGGCCTGATAGCCCTGGATCTCATCCTCGTCGGCGGCCTCGGGGAGCTCGCCGTCGAAGCGCGCCACGACCACGGTGATGTTGTCGTGCCCGCCCGCGTCGTTCGCCGCGTCGGTGAGCTGCTCAGCGCAGCGCATCGGCGTCGCCCCCGAGGCGAGGATCTCTCGAATCTGCTGCGGCGTGGCGAGCCCCGACAGCCCGTCGGAGCAGAGCATCAGCACGTCGCCCTTGCGCAGGTCGGCGAAGGAAAGGTCGACGCACACGGCGTCGGAGGTGCCCAGCGCCTGCAGGATGATGTGCGCGTGCTCGTAGCTCTCGGCCTCGTCCTCGGTGAGCTGCCCGGCCTCGATGAGCTTCGAGACCAGCGACTGGTCCTTGGTGATCTGTCGGAGCTTGCCGCGGCGCATGAGGTAGGCGCGGGAGTCGCCCACCTGACCGACGTACACCCGCGTCCCCGAGACGCCCGCCACGGTGGCGGTGGTGCCCATGCCGTGCTGGTTGCGGTTGGTCTTCGCGGCGAGGTAGATCCGCGCGCCGGCCTCCTGCACCGCCGCGACGAGCTTCTGCGCGAAGCCGTCGTCGTCCGCTGGCGTGACGCCGTCCTGCACGATGCCGTGCACCACGTCGACCGCCATCTGGCTCGCGACCTCGCCGGCCAGCGCGCCGCCCATGCCGTCACACACGGCCAGGAGCAAGCCCGCGGCGCCGACCTCGACGGTGCTGTCGACGAGCCCGCCGTCTCGCCCGCGCACGTTGAGGTCGGCGATGAGCAGGTTGTCTTCGTTGTGCTCGCGAATGCGGCCCACGTCGGTGAGCCCCGCGATCTGCACGACGACCTTCGGCACCGGGGGCGGAACCACCTCCGGGTCGGTGCCGTCTTGCCGCGTGGTCGCTGCATCCTTCGGCGCAGGCACTTCGGACGTGGCTGCCGCCGCGGTGGCCTCTGCGGGCTTCTCTTCGGTGGCCTCTGCGGGCTTCTCTTCGGTGGCCTCTGCGGGCTTCTCTTCGGTGGCCTCTGCGG
>JBILLI010000317.1:0-8282 GCA_044376155.1 Polyangiales bacterium | reverse complement strand
CACGCGCCATCGCACGAGCACCCGCTGGCCGGGGAGGGCCCCCACGGGCGCATCGAGCGACGCCTCCATCGCGCGTGCGCGGGTGGCGGGGTCGAGCGCGGGGGCCCGCCAGCGCAGCGACGCCTCGCGCTGCACGGCGCCCTCGGGGTCGAACCACACGCGCAGCCCTTCCATGGGCTGCGCCGCGAGGTTCTGCGGGACCTCCACCCGCACGCGGAGAGTCGTCGCGTCGACGATCTGCAGCACCGGACGCTCGGGCGAGACCCACTCCCCGGGCTCCACGTCGCGCGCGGCCACCACGCCGTCGAACGGCGCCCGCAGCACCGCGTCCTGGAGCCCCTGTCGCGACTGCGCCACCGCCACCTCGGCCTGCCGCGCGCTGGCCTGCGCGGCGCGCGCGGAGGCCACGGCCGACGACCACTGGGCGCGGGCGGCGTCGCGGCCGAGGCGCACGCGCACGAGCTCCTGGACCGAGACCGACCCCGCGGCGCGGAGCTGCTCGGTGCGGGCGAAGGCGTCTTCGGCCTGGTCCCACGCGGTGCGCGCGGCCACGACCTCGGGGGCGCGCTCGGGGTCACGCGGGGCGCGCACGCGCAAGGCCTCCAGCGCCGCGGCCGCGGCGATCACCTGGCGTCGGGGATCCACCTCGCGCAGACGGAGCAGGACGTCTCCCGCGCGCACGGCGTCGCCGCGCTGCACGGTCACCGAGTCCACCCGTCCAGGCGCGAGGACCGACAGGGCCGCGCGTCGCTCGGCCTGCAGCGTGCCGGGGAGCTCGACCTCGTCGGAGAGGTGATCCTCGAGGGCCACGGCGGTCCTCACGGCGATGGGCGGGACCGGGGCGGGCGGTGGCTGGGCGGCGGCGCCGCGGCAGGCCGCGAGGGCCATCCCGAGGAGCGCGAGGCGGATGCATGACATGCGAGACTCCGTCGCCGCCGTGGGGAGAGGCGCGCGACGGGCCTGCTTATGGGGGCGGCGCGGCGGCGGCGCGGGGCGAAGGCGACGAGCCGGGGGATGGGCGTGACGAGCCGCGCTACGTCGACGACGAGCCGGGGCTCCGCACCCCGAGGGACGAGGCCAGCAACAGCTCGCGCACCGCGCTCACCCGCTCGCGGGCCACGGGCACGCGCAGGGAGCGACGGACGTCGCCGAGCACCAGCCACGCCTCGGCGCCGTCGCGCTCGAACATGCGCACCTCCGCGAGGTTCACCAGCCAGTTGCGGTGCACCCGCACGAGCCGCGGCGCGAGCGAGGTCTCTACGGCGCTGAGCGAGAGGTCGATGTCGTAGCGCCCGCTCGCGTCGTGCACGAAGCACAGCCGCGCCTCGGCCTCGAAGGCCCACACCGTCGCCGTCGGGAGGAACACCAGGGCCTTGCCCTGCCGCGCCACCACCCGCTCGGGCACGGCGCGCTCCGGGGTGCGCGCGCGTGGGGAGAGTCGCTCCACCGTGGCGGCGACGCGCGCGGCGGTGAAGGGCTTGAGGAGGTAGTCGGTGACGCCGAGCTCGAAGGCCGCGAGCGCGTGCTGCGCGTGCGCGGTGGCGAGCACCACCCGCGGCGCCTCGGGGAGCGCGTGCCACCCCCGCACGAGCCGTAGGCCCGCGTCGGCCGCGTCGCCGGCGAGGTGCACGTCGACGAACGCGGCGTCGAGGTCGAGGGCGCCGTCGCGCACGCACGCGTCGGCCTCCTCGGCGGTGCCCACGGCGGCGACGACCCGCGCGCGGCCGGTGTCGTGCAGCAGCTCGACGAGGTAGCGCCGCGCGGGCGCCTCGTCCTCGACCACGAGCACCCGCAGCGTCGCGCTCACGCGGACTCTCCCCGCGGCAAGCGCACCCGCGCCACGGTCTCGTCGCCCTCGCGGGCGAGGGTCACCCCCGCGCGGGGATGGGCCAGGGCGAGGCGTTGGCGCACGAGGTCCATGCCGCGTCCGCCGTCGCGGGCGTCGCGCTCGGGGGCGGGGCCGTCGTTGCGCACCTCCACCACGAGGTCGCCCTGCTCGTCGCGCGCGCGCACCGAGACGGTGCCTCCGCCGCGGCGCCGCAGCGCCCCGTGCTGCACGGCGTTCTCCACCAGCGGCTGGAGCACGAAGCGCGGCACCACCCGGTCGGCGAGGGCGTCGGGGACGGCGAGCGAGACGCGCAGGAGCTCGCCGTGGCGCGCCTCGAGGAGCCCGGTGTAGCGCGCGAGCCACGCGACCTCGTCGCGCAGGGGGTGCGTGGGCGCCGCGGGCTCGCCGAGCTCGCGCAGCAGGTCGCCGAGCTCGCCGAGCAGCCGCCGGGCCTCGCGGGGGGACTCGGTCACGAGCCCGGCGATGGCGTTCAGGGTGTTGAGCATGAAGTGCGGCGCGAGGGCCGTGCGCAGGCGGAGGAGCTCCGACTCGCGCAGGAGCGCCTCGGCCTGCTGGCGCTGCAGGAGCTCGGTGCGCGCGAGCGTGGGCACGAGCACCACGAGGCTCCACATCGCGCAGAAGAGCCCCGCGTCGGCGACGCCCGCGATCAGGCCGTAGGTCATGGTGTGGGGCTCCCCGATCTCGAAGACCGCGAAGTTGGGGTAGCGGTCGGCGAGGGCGCGGCACAGGAGGTACCCGAGCACGGTCAACACGGCGGACGACCCCAGGGCCACGGCGATGAGCGCGCGCCAGGGGGCGTGTCGGCGCATCGCGAGGTCCACCGCGGCGGTGGTGCTCACGAGGCTCACCACGATGAACGCGCCCTCGGTGAACGCCTGGGACCACCCCCAGCCCGCGAGCGCCGACACGCCGAAGCCCGCGCGCACCGCCGTGGGCGCGGCCACCAGGATCAGCGCGAAGAGCACGCCCCAGGCGGTCTGACGCCAGAGGGTGCGCGACGAGGTGCGCAGCGAGCGCGAGGCGGGGGCCATCGTGGGGTTGTGCGACGCGGCGCTGCGCTTGTCACCCCCCGCGCCGACGAGCGGGGGCGCCCGGGGGACGAGCCGTGTCCCACGGGCGACGAGCCCGCGGTCAGGAGCCGTTGCAGCGGGTCGACAACGCGGGCAGCGACGACTGCAGGCAGCCCTGCAGCGCGGCGATGCAGGTCGGGCCCGCGCTGAGCCTGGCGACGCACGCGGTCACGGCGTCGAGGGTCTCGTCGGAGAACGGCGAGATCGACTGCCGCAGGCTCAGGCCGAACTCGGAGCGCGTCGCGCACGACTCGACGTCGGTGGACCCTGGCGCGATCGACGGACAGGCGGTGCACATCGCGCGCATGGCGCGGTCCACCGCCGGCGCGGCGGTGAACGTGGGCATCACCTCGCAGCGCCCGGCGTCGCAGCCGCGCGCGCCGCAGCGCTCGAAGGCGTCGCGCAGCTCCTGGCGGTACGCCCCGCAGAGCGCGCGCGCCCGCGTCTCCTCACACGCCGTGAGCGGCTGACACACGCGCTGGGCCTCGATGATCCGCGCGCACTGCGCCGCGGGGTCGGAGCTCGCCTGGAGCGCGCCGCTGCCTCCGGTCTCGTTCACCGCCGGGCCACACGCGCCCAACACCGCCGCCACGACCCACCATCTCGTCGTCATCGTCGCACCTCCGCAGGTTCCCCGGGGTGCTTTGCAGCAAGCGGGCCACGCAGAAAATCTCGGTAATTCGAGCGGGATGTGTGCCGTCACGGCCCGCGCCGCGTGCCCGAGGGGCACGGTGGGGTGCGGCGAGGAGGGGCGCGGGTCTGCCTCAGGGGCAGGAGGCGGCGCTGCACACGGTGGGGGGCGACAAGGGGCACCCGCCGAGCGAGAACTGCAGCGTGTCGAAGTCAGCCTGACGACCGCTGAGCACGCCGTTCCAGAGCTCGAGGCTGATGCTCGCGAACTCCACGCCCGTGGGCATGACGAAGTCGCGCGCGTACCAGCGCCAGTTGCCATCGAGGATGGTGGGCGAGACCACCGGACCGATCCCCGTGCCGTAGCAGGCCTGGCCGACGAGCCAGATGTCGGGGCGGATGATGCGGGTCGCGCCCATGTCCACCGCCGCGATGCCGAAGAAGGGCTGGCTCTCGGCCGTCGCGCGGACCCAGCCCGACATGCAATACCGTGTGCCCGCGGTGACCGGGATCCCGGGCCGCGAGAAGATCCGTCCCTGCTCGGCCCGCACGGTCTCGCGCAAGAACGACCCGCGGCACGTGCTGGTGTCGCTCACCACGTCGATCGTCCCCGACGGATACCGCGGGTTGATGAATGCCCACCGCGCGCCCGGCGGGGTCTCCCAGTCCTCGCGCCACAGCTCGCGGGTGCACGCCGGGCACACCCCGCCGGGGCACGCCGGCGGCGCGCAGCTCCCCATGCCCTCGCAGCGGCCGCGCACGCACACCATCCCGGCCGCGCAGGACGAGCCGCACACGCCGCAGTTCCTCGCGTCGCTCGCGAGGTCCTGGCAGCGCCCGCCGCAGCCGCCCTGCCCCGCGGGGCAGCAGAGGGAGCCCGAGCACGAAGTGCCTGCACCGCAGCTCGTTCCGCACGCACCGCAGTTCGTGTTGCTGCTGCGGGTGTCGACGCACGCGGTGCCGCAGCGCGTGTCGGTCATCGTGCAGTTCGCGAGGCACTGCCCGGCGACGCACGCCGTCCCCGCGGCGCAGGCGGTGCCGCACGCGCCGCAGTTGGTGTTGTCGGTCTGGGTGTTCGCGCACGCCGTCCCGCAGCGCACGGTGCCTGCCGCGCAGGGCGCGAGGCAGCGCCCGGCCATGCAGGTCGTCCCCGCGGCGCAGGCGGTGCCGCACGCGCCGCAGTTGGTGTTGTCGGTCTGGGTGTTCGCGCACGCCGTCCCGCAGCGCACGGTGCCTGCCGCGCAGGGCGCGAGGCAGCGCCCGGCCATGCAGGTCGTCCCCGCGGCGCAGGTGGTGCCGCACGCGCCGCAGTTGGCGTTGTCGGTCTGGGTGTTCACGCACGCCGTCCCGCAGCCCGTGAGCCCGCCCGCGCAGGTGGGCGTGCCCGTGCAGCTCCCGGCGGTGCACGTCTGCCCCGGGAGGCACGCGCGCCCGCAGGCGCCGCAGTGGGCCGTGCTGGTCTGGGTGTTCACGCACGACATCCCGCAGCCCGTGAGCCCGCCGGTGCAGACCAGGGAGCAGGTGCCCGACGCGCACGTAAGCCCTGCAGCGCAAGCGTTGCTGCAGCGTCCGCAGTGGGTCATCGAGGCGCGTGTGTCGACCTCGCAGCCGTTGGCGGCGTCGCCGTCGCAGTTCGCGAAGCCCGCGTTGCAGGCGAAGGCGCACGCGCCGGCGTTGCAGGTGGCGGCCGCGTTGGCGCGGGCGGGGCAGGCGTTGCCGCACGTCCCGCAGTTCGCCGCGGAGGCGCGCGTGTCGACCTCGCAGCCGTTGGCGGCGTTGCCGTCGCAGTCCGCGGAGCCCGTCATGCACGCGCTCCCGCACACGCCGGCGGCGCAGGTCGGGGTCCCGCCGGTCGGGGCGGTGCAGCGGGTGGTGCACGCGCCGCAGGTGGCGGGGTCGTTCTGAAGGTTGCGGCAGGCGCCGTTGCAGCAGGTGAGCCCCGCGCCGCAGGGCACGGTCATGGAGCACCCGGTGGTGCAGCTCCCGCTGCGGCAGATGCGTCCCGCGCCGCACTGCGCATCCTCGGTGCACTGGACGCAGGCGCGGCTCGCCGGGTCGCAGCGCGGGCGCAGGGTGGAGGGGCACGACGCGTCGTTGCGGCAGCCCGAGCGGCAGGTGTTGCCGGCGCCGCAGTACTGCGAGGAGAAGCAGTCGTCGTCGGCGGCGCAGCCCGGCACGCACTGGCGCTGCGGGTCGCAGTAGCGCCCGGCGCCGCAGGTGCCGCCGACGCACTGGACGCAGCGGCCGAGGGTGGTGTCGCAGGTCTGGCCGACGGAGTCGAAGAAGCAGTCGCCGTCCCGCGCGCACGGGCCGCCCACCACGGGCATGCCCGCGTCGCGCGGCGGAGGACCGCTGTCCGCCGCGACCATCGGGACATCAACGGGCGGGGCCACGACGTCCATGGGCGGGGCCACGACGTCGGGCGGCGGGGGGGGCACATCCATGGGCGGGGTGATCACGTCGGGGGCGCTGATCACGTCGGGGGCGTTGATCACGTCGGGCGCGGTGATGACGTCGGGCGCGGTGATGACGTCGGGCGCGATCGTTGGATCGGCGCTGCAGGCGTTCAACAGCCCGAGGAGGAGGATGGGAATTTCAGGTCGTCGCATGGGCCTCGTGGGCCCGCGTCGACAGATGCGCGGGCCTGCCGACGGCATGGCAATCCGCGAACCAGCCTTGCGGCGCGCGGTTTCTCTGCATCCGGGCCCGGCACGCGTCGGCGCGTCGGCGCGTCGACCGTTGCGCCGACGCGCCGGTCGACCTCTGCCGTGCCGCCCGTTCGCGGCGTGGGCCACCGCGTTCATCGGGCTGCAGCCCGGCGCCGCGGTGACGGCGGAGATCGTCGCGCATCGCCGCGCACTGCCACGGGCAAGGTGCAGAAGGCCGAGCTCCGTCCGCGCGTCGGCTCCATGAGCGCCCCGACGTGGGAGGCTCAGTCAGCGCACATGAAGCGCACGCGGCCGACGCGCAGCGGCGCCTCGGTGAGCGCCGCCGCGAACTGCCGCGCGTCGCGCTCGGAGCGGAACGTCACCGTGAGCGCCTGCGCGCCGTCGCCGCTCGGCACCGCGCTGGGGTAGTCGCCGCCCACCGCGGGCGAGCAGCTGAGGTCGCCGACGCCGGCGGCGAGGTGCGCGGCCTGCGCCTGTTGAAAGAGCGCGGTGAGATCGGGCGAGGGGCCCGCGCTCGCCGCGAGGGTGACGGCCCAGACCGTCGCGCCGTGGGTCCCCGCAGCACCGCGGGGCGGCCGCGCGCCCGCGCGAAAGGTCAGCGCGCGCAGGCCCACCAGGGGGGGAGCGGGCTCCGCGACCACCGCGTCTGTCGGCGCCGCCGCGTCGGGCGAGGACGGCGCTTCAGGGGGCGCGTCGGGGGGCGCGGCGACCGGCGTGCCCGCGTCGGCGTCGGCGCCTTGCGTCGACGGCGCGGTCGGAGGTGGCGCGCTCGCGACGTCGGACCGCGGCGCGCTGGAGCACGCGACCAGGGAGAGCAGCGCGACGGCGAGCGTGCGGACCAGCATGCACGAGCGGGTAACACCGAGCGCTCACTGCCACAAGCGCTTCGCACGGTGTGCGCGGGCCTCGTCGCGCCCACGCGGATCCTCGCGCCGCCCGGGCGCAGAAAGCGCTCGCCCCTTGCGATGCGAGCTTGACGCGGCGGTCGCGCCGACGACCTATGTCGCGTGACCAACCAGAGCGATCCCTACGCGCGCGGCGCCGATGAGCAGATGAGCTTCCGCGGGGCGGCGATCCCGTTCTGGCTGTTGCACGTCGCGGCGCTCGGGGTCTTCGTCGTGCCCTTCCGTTGGAGCAACGTGGGGGTCTTTCTCGCGGTGTACTGCCTCGGCACCTTCGGCGTCATGGCGGGGTATCACCGCTACTTCTCGCACCGCAGCTACAAGACCGGGCGGGTGTTCCAGTTCGTGCTGGCGCTCCTCGGGACGATCACGTCGCAGAAGGGCGTGCTCTGGTGGTCCGGGCACCACCGGCATCACCACAAGCACTCTGATGAGGCGAGCGACATCCACTCGCCGCGGCGGGGCTTCGTCTGGTCGCACGTGCTCTGGTTCCTCGCGCCCAAGTACAACGAGACCTCGGCCACGCAGCGCAGGGAGTTCGAGCGCTTCCCCGAGCTGGCCTTCCTCAACGCCCACTGGATCCTTGGCCCCGTGGCGCTCTGCGTCGCGATGCTGGCGGTCGGCGGGCCCTCATGGCTCTGCTGGGGAGGCTTTCTCCCCATCGTCGCGATCTGGCACGCGACCTTCTCGATCAACTCGCTCGCGCACGTCTGGGGCACGCGGCGCTACGCGACCACCGACACCTCGCGCAACAACGCCCTCCTCGCCGTCATCACCTTCGGCGAGGGCTGGCACAACAACCACCACCACTACCAGTCGAGCGCCCGCAACGGCTTCTTCTGGTGGGAGATCGACGTGACCTACTACGCGCTGAAGGCCCTCTCCTGGGCGGGCGTGGTGTGGGACCTGCGCACGCCCCCGGCGTGGGTCCTCGCCGGGGCCTCGGGCCCGCCGCGCGAGGAGGTCGCCGCGCCGGTCGCGTGAGCCGGCGGGCGTCATCGCGACGGCCTGCGCGGGCGCGTTGCGCGCGTCGCAAGGTCACGCCCCCACGCGGAGGACCGGCGCCGACCGCGTTGCTGCCGGGTGCCTCGCCCGTCAGAGCGCGGCGCGGGCGCGGCGGGTGAGCGCCTGCACGGCGTCTTGCGCGCGGCGGTTCACCGCG
>JBILLI010000316.1:0-8285 GCA_044376155.1 Polyangiales bacterium | reverse complement strand
GAGGGGCCGCCCCTATGCCGATCAGACACCGGGTTCAGCCCGCACAGGCCCGAAGGGCCGACCGTGCGGGCGGAGCCGGCGGCACGAACCCCGCGTCCGAAGGTTTTGGGTAAAGCCAAGCCTCCTGTGGGGGGCGGTGCACCGACACCCGAATGAGCGACGCGAACTGCGGAGCGTGCGGCCGCGTCTGTGCTGCCGACCTGCGCTGCGTCGCCTCGCGGTGCATCGCGCGCGACGTCTGGCCGCCACCTGGCGCGCGCGTGGGGAATCGACGCCCGACGTTCCGATGGAGGCTCGACGCGGGCGCGGTCGAGATCTGCGCCGATCCACGATGCGACACCCCGCTCGTGACCGCCGAAGGCAACGGACTCCTCGGGGTTCGTCCCACTCGCCCGCTGTCGCCCGGGCGTCATGTCTGGCGCACCCGCTACCCCGACGGCGCAACGGGTCCGTGGAACCTCCTCTTCGTCGACGCGCGAGACCTTCGCGCAGGGGATGGCGCGCTGCCCTCGCAGCCAGACCTCGATGGCGACGGCCGCGGGGACGTGGTCGTGAGCACCAACGCGGACGCGCTCATGGTGGTCTTTGGCACCGACGTTGGCGTGAGCGCTCCCTCACTCACCGCGCCCACGCCGCTCTCGGGGCTCACGGCCCTCCGCCGTTACCCGCATGAGCGCACCGACAGGACCCAAGATGTCGCGCTGATCGGGAGCGACCTCACGCTGCTCGGCCTCGATGTTCGGAACACCCTCGTGCTGCGCGGAGCGCTGGATGTCTCGACCTCCCTTGGCGACCTGAACAACGATGGCTTCGAAGACTACCTGCCGACCAGGACCGTGCCGACGGTTCATTTCGGAGGCGGCGTCACCCGTCAGGTCTTGTCGCAGCCGGGCCTGCGGTCGCATCCGCAGGGCGTGCTCGCAGGGGCCGACGTCGACAACGATGGCTTCTTGGACCTCGTCATGGACGCGCCCGACGACACCCCCCCGAGCGTCTATGTGTTCTTTGGCGGCAGCGCGGGGATCGCGCGGAGCGTGTCGCTGAGGCAACCGTCGCCTGCCACCGGTGCGGGGCGTGAGCTGCGCTGGGCTGGCGACGTGAACGGCGACGGCTTCGCCGACCTGCTCGTCGGCCTCGGGCGCGCGGGCGCCCTGTTGTATGCAGGGGGCCCCTCGCCGAACCTCGCGCGAACGTTCGCCCCGTTGAACGAGGGTGAGCTCCTCGTCGGCGCCGCTGGCGACGTCGACGCCGACGGCTTCACCGACCTCGCCGCGGTGCCGCGCGCGTCTGCGGAGCTTTGGATCTATCGCGGTGGCGTGATGGGTCCCTCGACGACGCCCGTTGTCGTCAGCAACCCACTCTTCTCGAACGTGGAGGTGATCGGAGATCCGCGCGACCTCAACGGCGACGGATTCGACGACATCGTGCTCGCAGACCCGCGTGGGGCCAGACTGCTCGTGATCTTCGGGGCGGCGCAGCTCCCGCTTGGGGCGGTGGTCGAGATCCGCCCGCCAGGTGTTGTCGAACTCGGGGCGTACCTGTACTGAGCACGGCCGCCCGCAGGTGTCTCCGCCGCGGATCCGCACGCATTGCGGATCCTGGCTTGGGCATTGCGACACTAGATCGACCAGAGCGAGGCGAGCGCGAGCGCCACAGCGTCGAAGGGCTCGGCGCGCACGACGGCGTCATCCTCGAAGGTCTCGACGTGGGCGTAGAGGTCGCCCGACAGCCGGTAGACCTCCAGGGTGCGCTCGGTGGGGTTCACGAACCAGAGGTGCCCCACACGTTCGCGCCGGTAGATGCGGAGCTTCGCCCCTCGGTCCTTTCGCTCGGTGCGCGGTGAGAGCACCTCACACACCCAGTCGGGCGACAGGTCGATGTGCGCAGGCGCGTCGTCGGCGAGGAAGTCTTCGGGCACGCGCTCGCGCCGCCACCCCGCGATGTCGGGCACGACGATGTCGGGATTCTGCCCGAGGTGCAGCTCAGGCTCGGGCAGGAACATCCAGCCTCCGGGAGGCCCGGCGTCGAAGGGAACGTCGAGCAGCGCGCCCAGCTTGCCGGCGGCGCGCGCGTGCTGGCGGCGCGGCCTGGGCAGGAGCGAGAGCGCGCCGTCGAGGACCTCCGCGACCATGGAGGACGGCGCGTCGAGGTAGCCCTGCACGACCTCGGGGGTGAGGCCGGGAAAGCGCGGGTCGACGCGGGGGGCAGCGGAGCTCATCGCCCGAGGCTACCGCAGCTCACGCCGTGGCGGCTGGGGGGAGGTCTCGACCGCACCGCGTTGGCGTGTTGAACCCCTCGCTCAGAACCCCGCCGCGCCCGCGTCCCTCGCCGCCGCTGCCCGCGCGGAGTCAGGACGCGCGTCTCTCCGCCCCGCGCGCGTACACTCGCACCCCGCGATGATCGTTCGATCCCTCTCCGCGCTGCTCCTCACGCTCACGGCCTGCGCCGCGCGGCGCCCCGTGACCGTCGCGGCGTCGCCGTCGACGCCCCCGCCCATCGCGCCCGTCGATGCGGGCCCGCCCATCGACGCGCCCGCCGCGGGTGAGGCGAGGTCACCGACCGAGGCGGGGCCGCGCGCGTGCGCGCCGGGCGAGTCTCCCCCGCCGCGCGTCGCGGAGCTCCCGAACGATCTCTGGTCGCAGCGCTGGTCCGTGCGCGGCGACGTCGCGTCGATGCCCGCGCCCGTGGGACGGACGTGCGCGCAGCTCGCGGCCCGCGCCCGCGCCGCGCGCGCCCCGCTCGCGTCTCTCATCGGCCCCTCCGATGGGGGAGCCGCCGAGCGCTTCGACGAGATCGGCGCGTGCCACGCCGCGGGCGGTGGCGCGTGGGTGCTCCTCCCCGGCGCGGGCGGTCGCCGCGTGTTTGCCGAGGGACCGAGCGGCCCGCGCGAGGTCCTCGCCCGCCTCGCGTGGACCCTCGGGTTCGTGCGCGCCGACGGGACCGTGCTGCGCGCGACCGAGCCGAGCGCCCGCGGCGCGGCGCACTCGGGCGACGAGGGCGGCGACGGGAGCGTGCGCCTCGTCTACGACTACGACCGCGACGGGGTCGCCGAGGTGCTGCTCCAGACCTCGTCGGGGAACCCTACGCGGGGGAGCGTCCCCTCGACCCGCGGCCGCCTCTTCGCCGTGCGCGGCAACGCGATCGTGCCCGCGCCGGGCGCGCCCGAGGGCGAAATCGAGGCGCCCCTCGATGTCGACGCCGACGGGATCCCCGACCTCCTGGTGCGCTCACCCTACGCCGCGGGGAACACCTGCGGACCGTCGACCTTCTTCGGCCCGGTCGAGCTCGCCCACGCGCGGCCCGATGGCACCTTCGCGCGCGACGACGCCCACGCCCGCGCGTGGATGCGCCAGCGCTGCGCGGGCGGCGAGGCGACCCCGACGACGCTCTTCCCCGACAACGGCCCCGAGGGCGAACTCCCCTCCCGCGTCGCGTGCTGGCGCTACTGGGGCGCGAGCGCCGACGCGCTCCACGCCGCGGCGCGTGTGAGCTGGCCCGACGACGCCGACGACCACTGCACCTCGCGCGCGATGACCCTCGCGTCGATCGACGTCGCGCCCCGCTTCACCCTCCGCGCGCCCTGCCGCTGACGCCCTCGCGCCTGCGGTCCTCGCGGGCGAGCGCCGCGGCGGAGGACTCGCCCCTCCGTGACGAGCGTCGATGGCGCGGTGCTACCGTGTCGCGCGATGCGCCACTGCCGCCGTCTCGTCCTCGCCCTCGCGCTCCTCGGCTGCGCGCGCGGCGCCACCGTGACGAGCCCAGACCGCGCGCACCTCGACGCGATGCACCGCGCGCACGCCCACGAGACGCCCACCGCGAGCGCCGCCGCGGAGGAGGCGCCGCGCGTCCCCGTGACCGTCGCGGAGGTCGCCTACGGCGCCGTCGAGGGACGCGAGCTCCGCGGGTACTACGCGCGCCCGGCGAGCGACGACGGCGCGGCGCCGCTGCCCGCGCTCCTGGTGATCCATGAGTGGTGGGGGCTCAACGACAACGTGAAGGCGATGGCGCGGCGCTTCGCGGGCGAGGGCTACCAGGTCCTCGCCGTGGACCTCTACGACGGCCACGTCGCGACGACCCCCGGCGCCGCCCGCGAGGCGATGGGCGCGGCGATGGCGCAGCCCGAGCGCGGGGTCGCGAACCTGCGCGCGGGGAGCGCGTACCTGCGTGACACCCAGCGCGCGCCGCGGATGGGCGTGGTGGGGTGGTGCTTCGGCGGCGGGTGGTCGCTCGAGACGGCGCTGCGGGCGCCCGAGGTCGTCGACGCGGCGGTGATGTACTACGGCCGCGTGGTCACCGACGGCGACCGCCTCGCGCGCCTCGACGCGCCGCTGCTCGGGCACTTCGGCGGCGCGGACACGGGCATTCCCCTCGACGGCGTGCGCGCGATGGAGGCGGCGCTGCGCGAGCGCAGGCGCGACGTGACGGTGCACGTCTACGAGGGCGCAGGGCACGCGTTCGCGAACCCGAGCGGGCAGAGCTTTCGGGCTGACGCCGCCGCGCTCGCGTGGCAGCGCACGACGGCGTTCTTCGCACGACACCTCCGCGCCGCGCAGTGAGCGACATCTTCGCGGTCGTGGCGTGACGACGCGTCGCGTGACCCCCTCGCGGCGCTGCGCCGACTGCGATACCGATGGTGCATGCGCGCCCCTCGTCGCCTCGTCGTCGCCCTCGTCCCCTTGCTCGCGGTCGCGCCGCGCGTCGCGCAGGCGGTGACGCACACCTTCACGTTCCGCGGATCGTTCGCGCCCATCGAGGGCGGCACCGCGCTGGTGCCCGTGTACAACGGCGGCCCGTCTGCCTCCGTGCTCACCAACGGCGACCCGGCCTTCGTCAACGGACGCTTCGTCACGCAGACCATCTCCGCGACGGCGTGTCCGTCGCCGCCGACGGTGCAGGGGTGGTCCTTTCCCGAGCGCGGTGGGTTGCGCCATCCCAACATGGCGCCGGTGGTCGCGTCGGGCTCGTACACCATCTCGATGCTCGTGCGCTTCGACCCGCTCTCCACGGGCTACGTGCGCCTCGTCGACTTCTCGAACTCGACGCTCGACACGGGGATCTACGTGCTCAACAACGGCGTGAGCTTCTACCCCGTGGGCACCTACGCGATGGACAGCTTCGCCACGGGGCGCGACACCTTCATCACCCTCACCCGCGACGCCCTCACGCGCGCCGTGAACCTCTACATCAACGGCAATCCCGCGGGCACCTACACCGACGCGATGGACCTCTACGCGCCCGCGTCTGGGACCCTGTACTTCTTCCTCGACAACACCACGGGCTCGGCCGCGATCACCGAGTCCGCCGCGGGGACCGTCGCGTACATCCAGGTGCGCGACGCGCCCATCGCGCCCACCGCCGTCGCCGCGAGCCTCGCGGACATCTGTCAGACCGTGCGCTGCGGTGACGGCGTGCTCAACCCCGGCGAGGGCTGCGACAGCGGGAGCCCGCAGGGCAACGCCACCTGCGACGGGACCTGCCGCGTGCGCAGCGGGAGCCCCTGCAACGCCGCGGCGCCGGGGGCGACGGGGGGCGCGTCCTGCGCGAGCGAGCTCTGCCTCACCGCGGGCGTCCCCGCGCCGGGGCGATGCGTGGACTGCGTCGACGACAGCCGATGCGGCGGTTCGACGCCGCGCTGCGACCCAGCGACGAACAGCTGTGCGCCCGCGCTCGATGCGGGCTCCGCGGACGTTGTGAGTGATGATGTCGGTAATGATGTCGGTAATGATGTCGGCAATGTCACCGATGCGGGGGCGCGTGACGTGGTCGCGGCGGACGTCGTGCCCATCGCGGACCTCGGCCGCGCGGACGTCCCTACGGTGGTCGAGGCGGGGGCTGTCGCCGACGTGCCCGCGGCGATCGATGCGCAGCGCGCGGTCGACGCAGACCTCGCGACCGATGTGGGCGAGGTCGGAACCGGGGAGACTCAGGGCGGTTGCGGGTGCCGTGCGCGCCCAGCCCGTTCGCGCGCGGGGGCGCTGCTCGCAGCCGTCGCGGCGCTCGCCACGCGTCGCCGCCGTCGCCGCGGGTGAGGCGGGACGTGACAACCGCACCGCGTCGGGGTGTTGATCCCCTCGCTCAGAACCCCACCGCGCCCGCGCCCTGACCGGCCGCGTCCCGTGCGTCCTGCCACCGCGCCCCGCTCACACGCTCCGCGCGGCCGCTGTCCGCGCGTCCTTCTACCGCCGCCCCGCTCCTCGCCCCTCTCGGACGCGATCCCCGCGTCCCGCCACCACCTCGCGCCCCACGTCCCGTGTGGTCGCGATCCCCGCGTCCCGCTACCACGCCATCCTCGGCGTGTGGGACCAATGCTAGGCTCGCCCCGATGGAACCCCACGATCCACCCCAACGCGCCCCGCTGCGCGTCGACAGCCTGGGGCGGCCGTACTTCCTGTGGGACCTCGACATGAGCCTCGACGCGTTCCGCGAGGGGCTCCGCGCTGACGACGCCGAAGTGCGCGCCTACTTCATCGGAAAGCTGCTGCGGCAGGCCCGCCCTGACGACGTGTCGCGCTTCGTGACGGATGACGAGATCCGCGCCATCTGGCCCCTGGCGGTGCGCCACGTCGGGCACGCGCGTGGGTACTGGCGAGAGCGCCTTCAACTCAACGACGCCGCACCTGCGTCACGATGAGCGGGTGTCTCTCGGCGCTGCAGGTGCGAATCCTCCGCACGCTCGCCGGGGCCCTGTCTGGGCGCTGGGTGCTCACGGGCGGTGCCGCGCTCGGCGGTTTCTACACGACCCACCGAGCGACCCGCGACCTCGACATCACCCCGCGCGATCGCGCGACGCTGGGGCGCCTCCCGGATGAGGTCGCCGTCTGCCTCAGGGACGCAGGACTCATCATCGAGGCGCATCGGATCCACCGACAGCGATGGCAGATCGACGCGGGGGACGACACGGAGTCCGTCGTCGTGGAGCTCGTGGCCGGATGGGAGCCGTCGGTGGAAGAACCTCGTGTCGTCACCATCGGTGATCAGCGGATCCTCGTGGACTCGCCGCACGAACTGCTCGTGCGGAAGCTCTGCGCGCTCTTTGACCGCGCCGAGCCGAGGGACCTCGACGACGTCTGCGCGCTGCTCGGGGTTGGCGGAGACCTTCCGCGCGCGCTGACAGACGCCGGCCACGTCTTCAGCGGACTCACGGCGAGCACCCTGGCATCGACGCTGCGCGCGTTGCCGCTCGCGAAGCTCGGCCCGGTTGTCGGCTGGCCTGAGGAGAAGACCACTGCGATGATCCGCTTCCGCGACGAGCTGCTCTCACGCATCCGCGCATCGTCGGGCGAATGAGCCCTCGGACCGCTCGCCTTGGCGCACCACGAGCGGACTACTTCTCGTTGTTGCAGCCGCACCACGGGCACCAGACGGAAATGCCCGCTGACATAAGCAGGGATCCGGGCACCGGTCCGAATACCGTCACGACGCCTGCTGCGCTTTAGCGGCGGCCGTTCCTTGACCCACCTCGCGGCGGCGACGTGACCCACCCGGCGGGTTCGCCTGCCGTCGCCTCACGGCGGGATCGTGACCCAGCCCCCGGCGTGGCGGATCGCTGACGTCACGAGTTGGCACCCCATCGAGCCCCTGCTGGGAGTTGACGTGTCTCGGACGTTGCGATAGCGGTCGAAGAAGCTTTGGTCGCGACGTCTCACCCTAACCGAGACTGGGCAGCGAAGAGGATCGGGTTGTCACGTGACAACTCTCCACCACCTCCGCAGCCCCAACTCCCGAGTTGTGCGGCGTGCAGCGCGGGCCACGCGGCGGCGAGATCGTGACCCACCGACTGCCAGCTTTCCTGGACATGGACCCATGGGTAGGGCCGCAGCCGAGGTGTGCTCACCCAGTGCCTCGCTGCGCTAATACACCTGAAAATAGGTGTTTTCTCCAATCCGGAGCAGCTATTAGGGCCGGAGAGAGACCAACCCCGAGGGTGGGTGCGGTCTGGTGAGCGCCGATGCCTGGTGGGTCACCAACCCGCCGCAGCCAGACGAACGTACGCGGCATGGCCGTGCCTGTCGCACTCGCGAGGGAAACTCCTGACGGCACGAGTTCGCCCGCGGCGGCGCGTCGGAGGCGGCACGCCCCGCCCTCCCGATGCCGTTGAAGGAGAGTGCATCAAGGTGTTGGAGGCCCCACGGACGATTTTCTCCCACCCGTTGGCGTGACCCGAGGTGGGTCACGATCCCGCCGCCGCCTCGGTGCGCGCGTCTCTCCACGCAACCGGGGGTGGGTCACGCCGAACGCCGCAAGTGGATCACGAAGCGAGCGCCGCCAAAGCGCCACGCGACCCG
>JBILLI010000016.1:0-26750 GCA_044376155.1 Polyangiales bacterium | reverse complement strand
GCCGCGAGGCACGTCTCGCGCGGGCCCGGCCTCCCTGGTTCGCGCGAGTTGCGCCCCAGGGCGATCTGGGCGACATCGCAGCGCCATGACGGTCATCGTTCACCACCTCGAGAACTCACGCTCCCAGCGGGTGCTCTGGCTGCTTGAGGAGCTCGGGTTCTCGTACGAGCTCCAGCGCTACGCCCGCGACCCGAAGACGATGCTCGCGCCGCCGGCGCTCAAGCGCGTGCACCCGCTCGGAAAGTCACCCGTCGTCGAAGACGTGGTCGACGGGCAGCGCCGCGTGCTCGTCGAGACAGGGGCGATTCTCGAGTACTTCGTCGCGAAGGCCGACGGCCGCCTCGGCGCGCCCGCGGACATCGAGGGCGCCCTGCGCTACCGACAATTCATGCACTACGCCGAGGGCTCGCTGATGCCGCCGCTGTTCGTGGCGCTGGTGCTGAGCCGCGTGCCGCTGCTGGGGGGCGTCGCGAAGAAGCGCTTTCAGCCCATGATCGACGTGCACCTCGATTTCGTCGAGTCCGAGCTCGCCCGCCGCCCGTGGATCGCGGGTGACGTCTTCACCGCGGCGGACGTGATCATGAGCTTTCCGCTGCAGGCCGCGCGAACCCGCGCGGGGGCGGGCGTGGCGCGTTCGGCGACGAGCGCGTGGCTCGACAAGATCCAGGCGCGGGCGGCGTACCGGGCCGCGCTCGCGCGGGGCGGCCCCTTCGAGAACCTCCGTTGAGACGAGGGCGGGCGACGGGGCTGCGCGTGACTCCTGCGAGCGGGCTGCGTGTGTCGCAACCGCTTGGGGGGCGAGGGATCGGGCGACCGCAGGGGCCGCGTGAGGCTCCATCCCACGGGAAGGCGGTTGCCATCAGACCGAATCGAGGCCAGGATTCTGACGGAGTTTAGCCCCGACCCGAGGACACCATGAAGCCGTTGCGCGTCTCCCAGGACATCGTTCCCATGGCGGAGTTCAAGGGCCAGGCCGCCCATTGGTTCCGCCGGGTGGCGGAGAACAACCAGCCCGTGGTCATTACGCAGAACGGCAAGCCCGCAGGCGTCCTGCTCTCGCCCGCGGAGTTCGATCGGCTCGTCGAGCGCGAGCGTTTTCTCGTGGACGTGGCTGCGGGCGTCGCCGACCTCGACGCCGGGCGGAGGGTCTCGACCGAGGAGCTCAAGCGTCGCCTGGGCCTCGGTGATGATCCGGGGGCATGATGGGTGGGACGGAGCGCGACCTGGTCTGGTCCAACGTCGCGCTCGCGCGGCTCCTCGAAATCCGCGACGGGCTCGCGGAGAGGGACCCGCGCGCGGCGGGCAGAATCCTGCGGCTCCTGCTCAGCCGCGCCGCGCAGCTCGTGGACTTTCCGAATCTCGGACGCGCGGTGCCTGAGCTCCCCGGGAGTGAGCTTCGCGAGCTCATCGAGACGCCGTACCGGATCGTCTACCGGGTGCGCGGGAAGACCGTCGAGGTCGCGACCGTGTTCGAAGGGTACCGCGCGTTTCCCGCGGGGGACGTGGGCAGGGAGAAGTAGCCGGGGCGCCAAGATCGTGAGCGATGTATGGGGTGAGGTCACGCCGTGACGAAGTTGCGCGCAAGGCCCGTGCAGTCGAAGCCTTGCCCCGCGGTCCGGAAGATCGACTGACGAACGGCCACATGGTCTTCAAACCATGCATGACTGTAATGCTTGAGCGCTCGGTCCGTTTCGGGAAGGTTGTCGTGGGGGACAAGGGACTCCAGGTTCCCCAGCGCCTTCGAGATCCGCCGAGCCTCGCGGGCGTTCGGCAGGATGCGCCACGAGCGCCTGTTCATCTCGGCCTCGAAGAGGTCCGAGTTGCCAACGCAGAGCCGCGCGTTGATGTCGTCGAGTGACGGTCTCTCGCCCTCGTCGAACCGCTGAAGCAGTCGCGCGAAGCCAGGGTCGCGCTCCGTCCGCGGGACGCCACCGCGAGGATCGCGGCTGAGGGCGATGGCGATCAGCCAGAGGGTGGACCTCGCGACGCTGAACGCCTCCCAGCTCTGCGTCTCGACGCTGCGAAGGACATGCGCGCAGAGTTCGGGCACGCCCTTGAGGTCGTCGGCCATCGCGGCGGCACATGCTCTCCCCGCCGCTCCCGTGAAGCAACGCCCGCGGCACGCGCGCCCCTGAAACAACCCCCACGACGGGCTTGCGGCCCGCGCGCCATCACCCGCACTCTCCGCGTCCATGTGGATGTTGCGACGTGTCGCGCTCGCCGCCGCGCTCTCGGGCTGCGGCGCTTCGACCCCCTCTGTGACCGACGCCGGCGCCGACGCGCCCGCGCTCGACGCGCCCGCCCGGGCCGACGTGAGCGCACCCGTCGATGCGTCCGATGTCCCTGCAGCGCAAGATGTTGTGAGCGAGGCGCCCTGTGACCCGGTGGCCCCCACGCGCTGCGGCCTGCCCTTCCCCAACGACTACTGGACCGCGCCCGACCCCACCACCCCCACGGGCCTGCGCGTGCGCTTCAACGACGAGATGCTCCCCCGCGCCACCCCGCGGTGGTTCGAAGACTTCGACGGGTTCTCCCCCGCCAGCGTGCTGCTCGCGCACCTCCCCGGCGCCACCGCCGCGGGGCTCGCGTCGTCGGTGATGATCCCGCGCTCCCTCGACGCCGACGCGCGCACCGTGGTGCTCGACGCCGAGACCGGGCAGCGCGTGGCGCACTTCGCCGAGGTCGACGTCACGTCCCGCGACCCCATGCGGCGCGCGTTGATGATCCGCCCCGCGGTGGGGCTCACACCCGGGCGGCGCTACGTCGTGGCGATTCGCGGCGTGCGCGACGCGAGCGACGGGGTCATCGCGCCCTCCGACGCGTTCCGCGCGCTGCGGGATGACACCCCGTCGGGGGAGGTCACCGCCGCCCAGCGCGCGCGCTACCGCCGCATCTTCGACGCCCTCACCCGCGCCAGCATCAACCGGGCTGAGCTCCAGCTCGCGTGGGATTTCACCGTCGCCTCACGACAGGCCATCACCCGACGCATGGTCGAGATGCGCGACGCCGCGCTCGCGCAGGTGGGCATGCAGGGTCCGAGCTACCGCATCACCACCGTGCGGCGAAACCCGCGGGAGGGCGTGGCCATGTGGATCGAGGGGGAGGTCACCGTGCCGCTCTACCTCACCCGCGCCGAGCCCCCCGCGTCGCTCTCGCTGGGCCCCGACGGCGCGCTGCGGCAGAACGGCACCGCGGGCTTCGTCTTCTGGATGCTCGTGCCCCCCACCGCGCTCACCCGCCCCGCGGGCGTCTCGCAGTACGCCCACGGCCTCCTCAGCTCGGGCGAGGACCTCTGGCGCGACCCGGCCTCCATCGCCCTCGCGAACACCGCCAACGTGGTCATCGTGGGCATGGACTTTCAGGGCATGAGCCAGGAAGACACCCCGAGCATCACCGCGGCCATCTCGGGCAACGACATCGGACGCTTTCGCGACATCGTCGACCGGCAGCACCAGGGGATGATCAACTCCCTGATGCTCATGCGCGCCGCCCTCGGGCGCATGCCCGCCGATCCCATGCTGCAGCACGAGGGCCGCCCCCTCATCGACCCCGCGCGTCGCTACTACTTCGGCGGCAGCCAGGGCGGGATCTTCGGCGGCACCTACATGGCCCTGAGCACCGACGTGCGCCGCGGGATCCTCGCCGTGCCCGGGCAGTCGTATGCCCTGATGCTCAGCCGCAGCATCAACTTCGCGTCCTTCGAGGCCGTGCTGCGCGCGCGCTTCCCCGACCCCCTCGACATCCCGCGCGTCATCGACCTCGTGCAGATGCTCTGGGACCGCTCCGAGCCCTCGGGCTACACCCCGTATGTGCGCGAGAACCTCTTTCCCAACACCCCCGCGCACGAGGCCCTGCTGCTCGTGAGCATCGGGGATCGCCAGGTGCCGCCGCTCTCGGCGCACCTCATGGCCCGCACGATGGGCGGGGTGGTGAACCTCGCGCCGCTGAACCGGGAGATCTACGGCATCCCCGCGCACACCGGGATGCACACCGGCTCGGCGATGCTGGAGTTCTCCTTCGGGCTCGCCGACCCCGTGGAGAACGTCCCCGCGGCGGGCACGCCCGACCCCCACTCGCGCATCGGAGAGTCGCCCGCGGCCTTCGTGATGGCGCGCGAGTGGCTCGAGACCGGCGCGACGCAGAACCGCTGCGAGGGCCCCTGCGACCCGGGTTGAGTTAGACTCCGCGGGTCATGACAGACCTGTTCAACCCCACCCCCGAGCACCACACGCTGCGGCAGACCCTGCGTCGCTTCGCCGAGACCGAGGTCGAGGCCCAGGCCGCCGCGCACGACCGCGAGGAGCGCTTCAACCTCCCGCTCTTTCGCCAGCTCGGTGAGCTCGGCCTCCTCGGCCTCACCGCCCCCGTGGAACACGGCGGTTCGGGCATGGACGCCGCCGCGGTGGCCCTCGCCCATGAAGAACTCTCCGCGGTGGACCCGGGCTTCACCCTCGCGTACCTCGCCCACTCGTTGCTGTTCGTGAACAACCTCGCGATCAACGGCAGCGAGGCGCAGCGGGCGAAGTACCTCCCCGACGCGTGCAGCGGCGCGAAGGTCGGCGGCATGTGCATGAGCGAGCCGGGCGCGGGCACCGACGTGCTCGGCATGAGCACCCGCGCGGTGCGCCGCGGCGACACCTACGTGCTCAACGGCGCCAAGATGTGGATCACCAACGGCGCCGTCAGCGACACCGAGCTCGGCGACGTCTTTCTGGTCTACGCCCGCGTCGAGGGCGCGCCCCGCAACAAGCTCTCGATGTTCATCGTCGAGAAGGGCTTCAAGGGCTTCTCCCTCGGGCAGAAGATCAAAGACAAGCTCGGCATGCGCGCCTCCACCACCGCGGAGCTCGTCTTCGAGGACTGCGAGGTGCCCGCCGAGAACCGCGTGGGCGAGGAGGGCGACGCCACCATGCACATGATGCGCAACCTCGAGGTCGAGCGCATGGGCCTCGCGGCCATGTCGCTGGGCATCGCGCGGCGCAGCATCGAGGAGATGAACCGCTACGCCTCGCAGCGAAAGAGCTTCGGGCAGCCGCTGCGGGACTTCGGGCAGATCCAGCGCCACATCGCCGAGTCGTACGCGGAGTACATGGCCGGGCGCTGCTACGTCTACCAGGCCGCGTCGCAGCTCGCGCTCGACAAGCCCGGGCAGCGCCTCGACTCCGACGGGGTGAAGCTCTACTGCGCGACCATGGCGAAGAACGTCGCCGACCGGGCGATTCAGGTGCTCGGGGGCTACGGCTACGTGGGGGAGTATCGGGTGGAGCGGCTGTGGCGCGACGCGAAGCTGCTCGAGATCGGCGGCGGCACGCTCGAGGCGCACCAGAAGAACATGACCCGCGAGCTCGCCCGCATCGACAAGCTCGGGTGAGGTGACGCGCGCGCCGGGGGGGCGCGTGGCTCAGGCCGCGGAGGTGAGCCCGTCGAGGAGCGAGAGGCGCTCCTCGCCGGACTCGTGCACGCGAAACTCTCCGGTCTGCGGGTCGTACACGCGGAGGCTGCCGGTGCGCGGGTCGTACACCGCGCCGTGCACCCGCAGCGCGCCCTGCTCGACCGCCTCGCGCACGACGTCGTAGTCGAACAGGGTGTCGAGCTGCACGGCCACGAAGCGCTCCACGAGGCGCTCGATGGGCATCTCGGTGCAGTGGTCGATGAGGTCGAAGCCCTTCACGTCGGCCGAGCCCTTGCGCAGCCAGCGCTCGAGGTGCGACCCGTGGGGCACGCCGCCGTCGACGATGGCACGCAGCGCGCCGCAGAGGTCGTGCCCGCACACGATGATCTCGGGCACCTTCAAGACGTGAAGGGCGTAGTCGAGCGCGGCGCCGAGGCTGGTGGAGGCCGGGTCCTCGGGGTGCGGCACGATCGCGCCGATGTTGCGCACGACGAAGAGCTCACCGGGCGCCACGTCGAGGAGCATCTCGGCCACCACGCGAGAGTCGGAGCAGCCCACGTAGAGCGCGCGCGGAGACTGCCCGTGCACGAGCTGCTCGAACGACGCGCGATGCGGCTCGAAGACCTCCCGGCGAAACCGCGCATTGCCCTGAAACACGCTGACGCTCTTGAGGTGATCCTTGAACCGCATGGCGCCCGCGCGGTTCACCCGCCGTGCCACGGACCAGCTCCCCGGGTTTGTGCGTGCGGCGGGGCGCCGCGTCGGAGACCGCCGACAGGGCCCCGTCTCTATCCCCCGACAGTGTCTGTGCGGGCCGACAGCGCGCGGCTCGTCGGTCGGGCGGAGGGACAGCGGGTGCGAGAACGGCTACCACCGCGCGATGCCCGGCCGCACGCCCCTGCCCCCCCGACGATGGCCTCTCGCGACGGCGCTCGCGGTGTCGCACGGGGTGCTGGCCCTGGCGCTGCTCGCGATGTTCTCGCTGCAGGTGGTGTCGCTGCGGCGCATCGACGGGTTCTTGCGCGAGCTGCGCGAAGACGAGCTCGGCGCGCTCGCCGAGGAGGAGTCGCTGCACCGCGGGATGTGGGCGGTGGAGGTCTCGATGCGGCACGCGCTGGTGCGCTGCGAGTCGTCGGCGACGGAGGTGGCCCCGCCGGTCGCCGCGGCGCTGCGCGACCTGCAGGAGAAGGACCGCCACGTGGGCCCGCACGTCGGCGCGGAGATGCGACGGCTGGGGGCGGAGTATGAGTCCCTCGCGCAGGAGGCGCTGCGGGGCGAGGTCTGCGCGGTGCTGCGCGGGGCGTCGCACCGCGGGCGGCGGCTGCGCCTCGACGAGCGGCTCACCGAGCTCTGGATCGACCGCTCGTTCACCCTGCACCGCGAGATCGCGCAGCGCGAGGCCAGCGCGCGGGCGACGGAGCAGGGGTCGCTGGCGCTGAGCGGGATCCTCGCGGTGGTGATCCTCGCGCTGGGAGCGTGGCTCGCGGGGTGGCTCGCGCGGTCCATCGCCGGGCCCCTCGCGCGCATCGCCGCCGACGCGACGCGGCTCGGTCGTGGAGACTTCAGCCCCATCGCCGCCGTCGAGGGCCCCGCCGAGGTCGCCGAGCTCGCCGAGGACCTCGAGCGCATGCGCCACGCCCTCGCCGCGCTGGACTCGCTCAAGCAGGGCTTCGTCGCCTCGGTCTCGCACGAGCTCCGCACGCCGCTGGCGAAGATCCGCGAGGCCCTGGCGCTGCTCGAAGACGGCGCCGCGGGGGAGCTCGCGCCGCGCCAGCGCGACCTCGTGGCCATCGCGCGACGGGCGGGCGAGTCGCAGATCCAGCTGGTGACGAACCTCCTCGACCTCTCGCGCCTGCGCGCGGGCTCGGTGGTCCAGATGCTCGCCGACGGATCGGTCTCCGACGCCGTGCGCGAGGCCGTCGCCGCCGAGCACGACGACGCCGAGCGCCGCGGGGTCACCGTGACGATCACGGTCTGCGACGCCCCCGGGGTGCGCCCCATGGACGGCGCGCTGATGGTCCGCGCGGTGTCGAACCTCGTGCGCAACGCCGTGGCCGCGACGCCCGCGGGGTGCGCCGTGCGGGTGCGCTGCGAGCTCGCCGAGGCGCCCGAAGATGACATCGCCCGGCGCGCGGAGAAGGGCGCGCAGTGGGTGCGGGTGCGGGTCGAAGACGACGGCCCGGGGGTCCCGCCCGAGGTGCGCGCGCGGCTCTTCGAGCCCTTCGTGACGGCGCCCACGGAGGGCGGCGCGGCCCGCGTGGGGGTGGGCCTGGGCCTCGCCCTCACCCGCGAGGTGGCCCGCGCCCACGGCGGCGACGCGCGCTGCGTCGAGGCCCCCGCGGGGGAGCGCGGCGCGCGCTTCGAGATGTGGGTCCCGCTGCCCGCTCAGCGCGGCGCGTAGCCGTTGCGCTGAAGGTTCGCGCGACCCGTGGGCCACGGGAGACACCCCGGGTGCGACCCCGGCACGGTGTACACCAGGGCGCTGCGGGTGCGGTCCTCGCCGTCTTTCAGCGCCACGACGATCTCGACGGTCCCGTCGCCGTCGACGTCGGCGAGGGTGGGCACGCCCATCGAGCCGCGGCGGGGCAGCGCCACGCGGTGCTGCAGCGCGCCGTCGGCGCCGACGACGTAGAGCGCGCTCACGTCCATGCGCGCGGAGTACGTCGCGAAGACCACCTCGGGCACGCCGTCTCCCGAGAGGTCGCCCACGGCCACGCCCGCGGTGAGCACGTCGTTCGCGGTGGTGAACTCGTAGCGCCAGCGCAGCGCGCGGGCCGCGGTGGCGAGGTGCACGGCGCCGTCGAAGCCCGCGAAGACCATCTCGCGCCCGGCGCTCTCGGGGACGATCTCGGCGACGCTGACCTGGTTCGTCGCGGCCACGATGTTCGCGCCCGAGGCGTCGCGCAAACCGCCGCGGTACAGCGGCACGTGCAGGGGCGACTCCCACCCCGGGAGGCGGCTCGCGTCGGGCCGCAGCACCCACAGCGCCACGCCCCGCTCCCTGTCGCGCTGTGACGCGTTCTGCACGCTGCCCAGGACCACGATCTCGTGCCGCCCGTCTCCGTCGATGTCGGCCACCGCGGGCGCGCTGTTGGTGAAGTGCGCCTGGTTCGCGGTGTTCTCGTCGTCGGCGTATCCCTGCCGCGCCTCGGCGTAGTCGTGCAGAAAGCGCACGCCCTGCACCTTGCGGCGGTTGCGGAACATCGCGTTGGCGTCGAAGGCCACGCCGTCGCCGCGGTGCCACGAGAGGTAGGCGTTGTCTTGCGCGCCGACGACGTCCCAGCCGGGGGTGTCGTCGAGCGGGCCGAGCGCGACGTTCTGGTCGTAGCCGCCCGTGACGAAGCAGTTGGCGTCGCAGCCCGAGGCGCCCGTGGTGTTCGGTGGCCACGCCCGCAGCACGGTCCCGTCGCCGCGCAGCGCGAGGAGGATGTCGCGGGTCGCGCCCGGGAGGGGATTGGTCGTGAGGGCCACGAGCTCGCTGCGCCCGTCGCCGTCGAGGTCACCCGCCGCGAGCGACCGCAGCTCGTCGCGCCAGGCGTACGGAAAGCCTTGCAGCGCAGCACCTTGGGCGTTGAGGGCGTAGATGTTCCCCCGGGCCGCGAAGGCCACCTCGAGGTTGGCGTCGCCCGCGAGGTCGGCCACCACGGGCGAGGCCCACACGCGCCCGTTGCCCGGGACGTCGAAGGCCCAGGCGAGGGTGCCGTCGGCGCGAAAGGCCGCCACACGGCCAGCGCGGGCGAGGACGATCTCGTTGCGCCCGTCGCGGTCGAGGTCGGCCACGGCGGGGGAGGCGAGCCATCCCTCCTGTCCGCGGTCGGCGAGGGGGCGCTGGAGCACCGGGGCCATGGCGGTGCGGGATCCTCCGCCCGCGCGGGGCGCGCAGGCCGCCATGGGCAAGGGCACGTCGACGGGGACCACCGCGGGGCGGTCGGTGGCGGCGTCGTTGGGGGCGGTGGAGCTGGCCTCGCAGGCGCCCAGGGCGATGGCCGAAACGAGAGAGAACGCCCTCGCGCGCAGGGGTTTCATCGCGGATACGGTAGCACCGCGGGCGCTGTTGGGGGACGGGCCGTTGTGTGTTGGGATACGCCCGATGCCCCCGAGGACCTTCGCCATCGGCGACGTGCACGGCGCCCTGGACCATCTTGACCGCCTGCTCGCGCGGCTCCCGTCGCTGAACGAAGAGGACACCTTGTTGTTCCTCGGAGATTATCTCGACCGGGGTCCGCGCAGCCGTGAGGTGGTGGCGCGCGTGCGGGGGCTGCAGCGCGAGGCGCGGTGCAACGTGGTGGCCCTGCGCGGCAACCATGAGGACGCCTGGCTGCGCGTGATCGACGCGGGGTGGGACGGGTTCTTGTTCCCGCCGGGCAACGGCTGCCTCACGACGTACCGGTCGTACACGGGCGGCGCGACGCCCGCGCGGGGAGAGTTCCCGACGATGGAGGAGTTCGAGGCGATGCGGCGCGGCGCGTTTCTGCCCGACGACGTGGTCGCGTGGATGCGCGGGCTCCCCTTCTGGCACGAGGACCCGCACGCCATCTACGTGCACGCGGGGCTCATCGAGCACGAGGGTCGCTGGCTGCACCCGCGCGAGCACACCGATCCCTCACCGATGCTCTGGACCCGCACGCTGCGCTTCTTTCGCACCTACCGCGGCACGCGGGTGGTGGTGGGTCACACGCGCGCCGAGACCCTCCCGACGGAGCTCTCGCACTACACCCCCGGCGACACGAAGGACCTCTGGGCGGGCGAGTGCGTCGCGGCCATCGACACGGGCTCGGGCAGCGAGGGGGGCTTTCTCACCGCCCTCGAGCTCCCCGCGCTGCGCGTGTACGAGTCCCGCGACCCGGCGTGAGCGTCTCCGCGAAGTGTCGACGCGGGAGATCCCCGTGTCATGCTCCGCGCCCCGCGATGCGCCGCCCCACGCTGCTCTGGTTGTGTCTCTCCGCAGGCTGCGCCGAGCAGACGCTGCCCGACGACGTCGACGCGTCGGTGCGTGATGTCGTGAGGGCGGTCGACGCGGCGACCGACGTGCTCGCGGCGACCGACGCGCCCGTGGTGATGGACGTACCCGTGGTGATGGACGTGCCCGTGGTGACGGACGTGCCCGTGGTGACGGACGTGCCCGTGGTGATCGACGCGCCCGCGGTGATGGACGTGCCCGCGGTGATGGACGTCCCCATCGACCGTGCGGTCTCTCTCCCCGATGTGGTGGATGTCGTTGTGGCGCAGGACGTTCCGCGCGACACGGGGGTGCGCGTGGACGTGCCCGTGGCGGGGTCGTGCGTGTCAGGCGCGCCCGGTCGCTACGCCGCGCGCTTTCGTTGGACGGGCTCGGGCACCCGCGCCTCGGTCTCGTACGAGGTGAACAACCTCCCCGACCGCACGCGGTGGCGCGCGGGCGCCTTCTCGCGGAGCATCGGGTACAACCCGGTGTTTGGTGATCCCTTCCTCGGCGAGGGCGGGCTCGACATGTCGGGCACGGTCTTCATGGACGTGGAGCTCAGCACCGCGGGCATGGGCTCGCTGCGCGGCGTGACCCTGGCGATCTACGGGCGGAGCTACAGCACGGGCTCCAGCGGCTCGTTCACCTGGATGACCTTCGACGGCAGCGGCGCGGCCCCCTCGGGGAGCGTCGCGAACAGCGCCCCCTACCGCTGGTACCGCGCCGACGCGACCGCGGCCTTTCGCACGGGCAACGCGGGTGTGCTGCTGCGCATCTCGCCGGGGCCCCCCTCGGGCTCGCTGGTGGTGAACCGCGTCGAGGTCTGCTTCGACGCGGACTGATCAGACCCCCGCGTCGGGCGGCGGCGGCGCGCCGTAGCGAACGGCCACGGCGTCGGCGTCCGCGCCCGCGTCTTGCGGGACGTCAGCGGGCTGCGACGCGTCGACGGGCTGCACATCGAACGCGGGCGCGCCGTACACCGGGGTGATGGTGTTGCAGCCCGCGAGGCCCAACGTGGCGCCGAAGGTGAAGATCGCCGCGCGGCTCAGCCCCGTGGCGGGGCGCGTGGCGGCGGTGAGGTCCATGGGGGCGCGGGCCGCGTCGCAGAAGGGGCACGCCGCGCACGAGGCGCGGAGGTGACGACCGCAGGCTTCACACGGGATCAGCACGTCGCTCATGGCACCGTTCTATCACGTCGCCCCGAGGGGTATCGTGCGGCCCATGCGATGCCCGGTGTGCGGGTCCGAGAAGCTCAGCGAAGACTCCGAACACCCATCTTCGGAGGTGTCACTGCACTTCAAACACTGGGAGCCCGGCTTCGTTCAGTACAAGGACCTGTCGGTGCACCCCGCGCGCGCCCGGGTGTGCCTCGACTGCGGCTACCTGATGTTCTTCGCGGGTGAAGAGGTGCTCGCGAAGCTCCGCAAGGGGCGCCCCGCGTGAGGGGTCACTGCAGCACGATGCGGCCCGGCGCCATGCCCGTGGCCGTCGACGTGCCCTCGCGGGTGTGACACGCGTTGCAGTCGCCGTGGGGCGCCCGGCTGCCCATCTCCGACACGCGCCCGTTCGCGCCGAGCACCCGCACGCGCACGGGGAACTGGAAGCGGTGCGTGGTGAAGAAGTTCCCGGCGCTGTTGGCGATGATGTAGAACGGCTGCCCGGTGGCGTCGGTGATCTCGACCTCGTTGCGCGCCTCGGCGGGGCCGGCGTTGCCGTTGCACTCGTTCTCCTCGTTGAACTCCGAGTAGATCGTGCCCGCGACGCTGAACACCGGGCCGCGGCGGCGCTCGCTGTGGCACTCGATGCACGCGCGGCCGGGGTGCATGAGGTTGTCGCCGGTGTCGCCGCGGCCCCAGTAGGTGCCCGAAACACACGCCGTGCCCCAGCCCGGACGGCGCGGCGTGGGCGCCTCTTCGCCGCAGGAGAGCATGCCCGCGGAGGTCGACGCGACCAGGGTGAGGGCGATCAGCGCGCGGCGCATCGCGACCTCCGGCGGGCGAGGGTGAGGCCGAGCAGCGCGAGCGCGCCCAGACCGCCGCTGCGCGCGCCCCCGGGGGACGTGCGGCAGCCGCCGTAGCCCGACGAGGCCGTGGGGTCGTAGCGCTCGGTCCGCGGGCCGGTGTCGGCGGTGATCCCGGTGTCGGTGGCGGCGCCCGCGTCGGTGGCGGCGCCCGCGTCGGCGGCGGGGGTGCCCGCGTCGACCGCGGGGGCGCCCACGGTGACGGTGAGGGCCGCGATGGCCCACGCGTCGTTGGCGGAGTTGCGTCCGCCGTTCGTGGCGTTGCCCGCGGCGAAGAGCATCGCGTTGCCCGCGGTGGCGGGGGCGACGACGTCGAAGGGCACGCGCACCTCGGCGCCGCTGCGCGCGATGGGCGCGGTGTGCGTGAGCTCACCGCTCATGAGCTGACCCACCGTGCCGTTGCGCGCGAGGGTCGCGCCCGATGCCGCGATGTTGAAGCCGCCGTTCATGAAGTCGCTCCGGGTGCTGGTGATCACCAGGGTGTAGGTCCCGCGGGCGCCGGGCAGGAGGGTCATCGGCCCCTCGATGCGCGCCGACGCGCCCATGTTGACCCCGTGGCAGGTGGACGCGGTGCCGCAGCCGCGCATGGAGCGGTCGGTCTGTCGCCCGTCATCGTTGGCGCGCGCGGGCGCGGCGTAGAGGGCGGCGGTGATCGCGAGGCAGGTGCCGAGGCGCATGCTCACAGCTCGATCGCCGCGGCGATGGTGAACGCCGTGAAGGTCGTGTACCCCACGATGGCGTGCAGCGAGCGCATCGCGCGGCCCACCTCGGCGCGGGCCTCGTTGGTGGTCGCGCCGAGGATCTGCGGGTTCGCGCTGATGATCCCGAGGAGGGGGAGCAGCACCATGCCCGCGCCGTGGATCCACGCGAGGGTCTTGTGCAGCCGGAGCCGGCGCTGCGCGGCGCCGTCGCCCTCGGAGGCGTGCTCGGGGTCGGCCGCGCTCGCGGCGATGACCCCCGCGGTGACGTACAGCCCCACGGTGGTGAACGCGAAGCCCTGGTGCAGCCCGGTGAGCAGGCTCGATTGCCGACAGCCGAAGGCGTCGGGGTTGCTGGAGCACGCGCCGGGGCCGAACCAGGTGTCTTGATTCACCATCTGGATGGTGCCGAGCACCTCGGTCACGAGCATCGAGCTCCACGCGGCGATGCCGAACGCGCGGTGCGTGCGCAGCGAGCGCTCGCGGTGGCGCAGCACCGTGCGGGCGATGTTCTCAGACTCCTGGCAGGCCTCGCGGTCGGCGGCGCAGGCGTCCTCCGCGGGGGGCGTCGCGGGCGCGGGGGCGGGGGCGGGGGTCGGCGCGGCGACGATGGGCGCGGGCGCGGCGACGATGGGCGCGGCGGGCGCAGGTGCCGGCGCAGGGGCGGCGCGGCGCGCGGAGGGCTGAAGGAGCACCAGCGAGCCGCTGTTGAGGTGCGCGCCCACGGCGGCGACCTCGACGGCGTCGGCGCGGAGCCGGGTGTCGAGCAGGTTCGGCGCGCGGGCGGCGACGTTCTCGGGGACCATCGGGAGAAGCGCGACCAGCAGCGCGCCGGCGGGGACCATCATCTCAGCGACTCCATGACATCGGTGCGGGCGGAAGGGATCTCGCGGTGAGGCGCTACCCTTGTAGCCCAGCGATCGATCGCCGAAAAGACGTCCCGCGAAACACCCGCGCGGCGGGGCGTCGACGCCAGCTCAACCCTGCGCGTCGGCCGGCGACGACGCCTCGGCCGCGCGCGCAGCGTCTTCCACCGCGTGCTCCACCACGCTGCGCTGCATGTGCATCTCCTCGGCGCCGAGGCCCTGGCCGATGAACACCGCGCCGTAGACGAAGGCCCCCAGCGCCATCGACGCGGGCACGCCCCAGAACGCCCACGGGCTCCAGCCCAGCATCACCTGGCTGATGCCGTACATCAGCGCCGCCACGCCGCCCATGGCGATGATCCCGTAGACGCCGATGAAGAGCATCCACACGCTGGGCGACGGGGCGAAGCGCCCGCGAAGCACCCGCGCGCCGTCGCGCTCCTCGAACTGCACGCTCAGCGTCGGCGACCAGAAGTGCTGCTGCGCGTCGCGGGTGTGGAGCTCGGCCCCCGCGCGCAGCACGCTGCCATCGGCGCCGCTCCCCTTGTCCCGCAAGCGCTCGCGCAGCGCCGCCAGCACCGCCTCGTGACCCACCGACAACGGGATCTCAAAGGTCGGACGCATCCGCGGTCGCTTCATCGCATCGCCTCCGCGCGGAAGCATCGCGCCCCGCCGCGCGCGATGTCCACCGTGGAGGTATGATCCGCGCATGCGTTCCCACGCCCTCTGGATGGTGCTCGGGTGCACGGCGTGCACCGCGACGGTGATCCCTGGCAACACACCGACCGACGCGGCGATTTCGGCCGACGCGGTCACGGGCACCGACGCGGTCACGGGCACCGACGCGGTCACGGGCACCGACGCGGTCACGGGCACCGACGTGCTCACGGGCACCGACGTGCTCGCGGGCACCGACGTGCTCGCGGGCACCGACGCGGGCCCCGCGGTGGACCTCACCGGGAGATGGCGCGTGCTGCGCTATCGCTTCGCGGGCGCGAACGGTCAGGCGGTGGACGCCTCGGACATGCCCACGAGCTACACCGACCCCATGAGCGGGAACACCGCGGTGATCCGCACCAACGGGTTCCTGCGCCTCGCCCGGTCGCGCTTCGCGATGAGCCTGGCGATGCTGGTGAACGACCACATCCGCAGCAGCGGCGTGGAGAACGGGATGGACACCTTCTCCGCCGTCGGCCTCGCGGTGCCGGGCCTGCTCGAGGGCGCGTCGCGCTTCGCCGTGACGGGCGGACAGGCCAGCTACGCCCTGGAGCCCCTCGGCGCCGACGGCCTGCGGGTCACCTTTGGTCCCAACGCCGTGGTCGATCTCACCCGCACGGGGGAGATCCCCGGGGCCGCGCAGGTGAACACCGTGGGCGCGGCGGAGCGGCTGCGCCCCGAGACCCAGCGGCCCCTCACGAACCCTCGCGTGGCGCTCTTCTGGGTGCGCCCCGGCGAGCGCGGGCGCACCGAGCGCAATGGTGTCGCGCTGCGCTTCACGGGCCCCTGGTCGCCCTTCCCCCTGACCCTCGCAGACCCGCCCGAACCCGCAGTGCGCTACGCCGTGGGGGGAGTGCCCCTCGCCGTCGCGATGATCCTCGTCTACGACGACCTGAACAACAACCGGGTGATGGACCTCGCCAGCGGAGACTCGCTGCGCGGGATCTCGAACATCACCGTGGTCTGGCGGGGGGAGGGCGGTGACCCGGCCGCGGCCGCGTTTCGTCAGAGCGCCTTCGCCGACCTCGGCGCGGGGTATCACTTCGCGTGGCGGGTGCAGGATTTCAGCACCAACGGCGTGACCCTGCTGCCCTTTGACGGCGCGCGCCCGATCTCCCCCGACGCGCCGGTGTCGCCCACGGAGCTCGACCCCCTGATGCTCGAGAGCGCCTGGCGTTGATCCACGCGCCTTGACCGCGCGGGAGTCTCACGTCTAGGGTCCGCGCCCGCCCATGGCTCCCCCCATCGCCGTCACCGGCATGAATGACATCCTCCCGGGCGAGAGCGCCCGCTGGCAGGCGCTGGAGACCGCGTTCCGCACGGTCTGTGATCGCTACGGCTACCGCGAGGTTCGCACCCCCGTGTGCGAGTACGTCGAGCTGTTCAGCCGAGGCATCGGCGGCGGCACCGACATCGTGCAGAAGGAGATGTACACCTTCGACGACCGCGGCGAGCGCACCCTCGCGCTGCGCCCCGAAGGCACCGCCGGGGCCGTGCGCGCGGTGCTGGAGCACGGGGTCCTCGCGAAGGAGCCCGTGGTGCGGTGGTACTACACCGGGCCCATGTTCCGCGCCGAGCGCCCGGCCAAGGGGCGCTACCGGCAGTTCTACCAGGTGGGCGTGGAGGTCTACGGCGACGCCTCCCCCGCGGCCGACGCCGAGTGCATCGAGCTCGCCACGCGCTTCATCCGCGACCTCGGGATCACCGACGTCAAGGTCCGCGTGAACTCCCTCGGGGGAGAGGGCACCCGCGCGCGCTACCGCGACGCCCTCGTGGCGTATTTCACCCCCCTGCGCGAGCAGCTCTCGCCCGAGAGCCAGAGCCGCCTGGAGCGCAACCCCCTGCGCATCCTCGACTCCAAAGACCCCCGCGATCTCCCGCTGAAGGCCGCGGCGCCGTCGATCCTCGACGCGCTCGACCCCGACGACCGCGCGCACTTCGACGCCGTCTGCGCGCTGCTCCACACCCTCGAGGTCGCGCACGTCGTCGACCCCACCCTGGTGCGCGGGCTCGACTACTACACCCGCACGGTCTTCGAGATCGTCGACACCTCGGGCTCCCTCGGCGCGCAAGACGCCCTCGGCGGCGGCGGGCGCTACGACCGGCTCTTTCTGAACCTCGGCGCCGACGCGTCGGTGCCCGCGTTCGGCTTCGGCCTCGGCGTCGAGCGACTGCTGCTCTCCGCGCCGGAGCCCGTGGCGCGCAAGGGCTTCAGCGTCGCCGTGGTCGCCGCCGCGAAGGGCGACAACCTCACCGTCACCGGCGCCGCGCTCGCCCTCGCCCGCGACCTCCGGGCCCGCGAGGTCACCGCCCACGTCGACACGCGCTTCGTGTCGATGAAGAGCCAGTTCCGCCGGGCCGACGACCTCGGCGCGTCCATGGTGCTGATCCTGGGGGACAGCGAGGTGCAGTCGGGCGAGGTCACGGTGAAGACCATGGCCACCGGGGTGCAGGAGCGGCTGCCGCGGGCGCAGGCCATCGAGGCCGTGCTGGCCGCGAGGTCTGTGTGAACGCATCGCTCGCCGCGCGCCTCGCGCTGGTGCTTTCGCTCGCCGCGTCGCAGGCCCTCGCGCAGAACACCGCGGGGGATCCACCCCCGAGCACCGATCCCCCCGCGGCCACCGACCCTCCCGCGGCCACCGACCCCCCCGCGGCCACCGACCCCCCCGCGGCCACGGAGGACCCCCCCGCGGCCGAAGCCCCTGCGGCGCAAGGGGCTACGCCCGCTCGCGGCGCGGCTGCGACGACGGCGCCGGCCCTCACCGACGAGGCCCGCGAGCGCCTGGGCGCCACCGCCGGGGACGTCACCGAGTGGCCCGACTCCGAGCGCCTCACGCACCGCACGCTGGTGCCTCCCTTCGTGCTGCTGGAGCGGAGCCCGAACCGCCGCACGACGGTGGTGTTCCCCTTCCTCTGGCGCGAGCGTCGCGGCGAAGACACGCAGCTGCTGGTGCCGCCGTACTACCAGCGGCGCTCGCCCACGTTGAACGTCGACGTGGTGTTCCCGCTGGTCTTTCACTGGCGCGGACAGCTCGAGGGCACCCCCGGCGCGACCTTCGGCACCGACGTCGTGCCGCCGTTCTACTACCACTCGTGGCGCGGTCGGGGTGAGCTCCGCGGCCTGGCCGTGGGCCTCGCGCCGCTGTTCTTCTACGGCGAGTCGTTCGGGCAAGACGGGTCGCTGCTGCGCGAGCACCTGATCATCCCGCCGCTGCTGACGGTGCACACCTGGCGCCCCGAGCACGCGTTCACCCTCGCGGGGCCGTTCTATTACAACCGCCGACGCGCCGACACGGACTGGGGCCTCGCGCCGCTGTGGTTCGCGGGCAACAACCCCCGCGGGAACTACCTGGTCATCCCCGCGCTGCTGACCTACCACGCCGAGAACCGCCTCGAGAACACGGCCACCACGGTGGTGGGCCCCTTCTGGACCACCCAGGGCCCGCAGCGCCTCTCGGTGAACCTCGCGCCCCTGTTCTTTCACGGGCACGACGCGACGAGCTCGCACACCACGGTGTTCCCGCTCTTCCACCACGACCGGGGCCCCGAGGGCTTCACCCTGGTCACGCCCCTCTTCGGGTACAGCCGCCGGGAGAACTCCCGCACGTTCATCTCGTGGCTCTACCAGCAGCACCGCGGCGAGACGAACTGGGACGCCGTGGCGCCCTTCTTCTACAGCTCCCGCACCCCCGCCACGGGCGCGCACACCGAGGCCTTCTTCCCGCTGTTCTATCACCGGTACACCCCGCAGACGAACGCGTGGTGGGTGCTCCCCACGGCGCACTACGAGCGCACGGGCAACGACTGGTTCTTCAACTTCTACCCCATCGTGTTCGCGGGGCGCTCGGGCCGCTCGCGGCACACCGTGGTCGCGCCGCTCTACTGGGACTTCGAGAACGAAGAGACCGGCTCCCGCACGACCATCTTCGCGCCGGTGTTCTGGCGCTTCGCCACGCAGAGCTCGGTCACCATGCTCGCGGGCAACGTGCTCTGGATGAGCGCGATTCGTCAGGGCGTGCGCTCGTACGAGTGGCACGTGCTGCCGATCTTCTCCTACGCGCGCCCCCGCCCCGAGGACGTGTCGTGGAACGTGCTCTTCGGCCTCGCGGGCTACCGCCGCAGCGGGACGCACCGGCAGATCCGGGTCTTCTGGATCCCGATCACCCTCTGAGCGTCAGCCCTCGTCTTCGACCACGTTGCGCAGCGTGCCCACGCCGCGCACCGTGACCTCCACCACGTCGCCCGCGCGGAGGAACACCGGCGGATCGCGCTTCCACCCGACGCCCCCGGGCGTGCCCGTGGCGAGGAGGTCGCCCGGCGCGAGCTCGGTGAAGGTGCTGATGTACGCGATCAGCGCGGGCACGTCGAAGATCAACAGGTCGGTGGTCGACCGCTGCATCTCCGCGCCGTTCACCGTGAGCGAGACCTCGCTCTGCGCGGGATCGGGGAGCTCGTCGGCGGTGGTGACCCACGGACCGATCCCCGCGGTGGCGACGAAGTTCTTGCCCGGGGTGAACTGCGTCGTGTGCCGCTGCCAGTCGCGCAGCGTGGCGTCGTTGAAGCAGGTGTATCCGCCCACGTAGGCGAGCGCGTCTTCGCGGGCGATGTGCCGCCCCCGGCGACCGATGACCACGACCATTTCGCCCTCGAAATCGAGCTGCGTCGAGGCCCGCGGGCGCACGAGGGGAGCCCCGTGGGGCGTGAGGGTGTTCGCGAAGCGGGTGAACAGGGTGGGGTACGCCGACTCCGCGCGGCCCGTCTCCTGCCGGTGCGCGACGTAGTTCACCCCCACGCACAGGATCTTCTCGGGCGCGGGCACCACGGGCCGCGCGGTCACCGCCGCGGGGTCGAGGGCGGGGCCGTCCCAGGGGCCCTCGCGGTAGCGCCCGTCGAGGGCGAGGGCGAGCGTGGGGGCCTTCTCGCGCAGCGCGCGCGGCGCCTCCACCAGGCCGCGGTCGGTCACCGCGCCCCAGGTCTCTCGCCCCTCCGTCGCGAAGCTCACCAGTCTCATCGGTCCTCCTCGGTGCGAAGGGTGCCGTAGGCGCGGTTGCCGTAGAGCAATGTCGGGCCGTCGTCGCCCAGATGGATCTCGGTCACGTCGCCCAGCACCAGCACGTGGTCGCCGGCGTCGACGCGCTCGCGCACCCTGGCCGAGAACGCGCCGAGGGACCCGGGCAGCAGCGGGATCCCCTGGGCGTCGCGGGTGGGGGCGAGGCCGCGCCAGAGGTCCCCGCGGCGCTCGTGGGGCGTCGCGAAGCCCTCGGCCAGCGCGCGCTGGTCGCTGTGCAGGAGGTTCACCGCGAAGCGCTCCGCGGCGCCGAGCATCTCCCACGCGCTGCTCTCGCGCGTGGCGCTCACCAGCACGATGGGCGGCGCGATGGACACCATCAGCACCGCGGTGGCGGTGAACCCGTCGGGGGCGCCGTCGCGCAGGGTGGTCACCACCGTCACCGAGGCGGGCCAGCGGCGCGCGAGCTGACGGTAGGCCTCGCCGTCGTCGCCAGGGGAGCTGCGGAGGGACCAGGTCGAGGGAGATCGCACGGGGCCGTACGATGCACCAGGCGCGGGGTCGGTGTCATACGCGACGTCACGTCACGCGATGTGGCATGGTGCCCCGCATCGCCGTGGGAGTGCGAAGCGACCGTATCAAGCCCGCATGGGCGTTGCCCGCGCCGACCGTCGCGCCGGGCATCGACCCCCTCGACGCGCGGCTGGAAGCGCTGCGAACCACCCTGCACGACCGAGTGTCGGCCTGCGTCGACGTGGCGCTGCTGCTGCGCGAGGGCGAGCAGCTCCGCCCGCTGCGGGCGCACGGCACGTCGCAGCCCCCGGGGCGCGTGGGCGATGGGGTCGAGGGCGCGGCGGCGGCGCTGCAGTCGGTGGTCTGGGACGCGGCGGTGACCGACCGCGCGCTGCTTCGCCTGGGGGCGCGCTGCGTGGCCGCGGCGCCGCTCTGCGTGGGCGACGAGGTGTTCGGGGTGCTCCGCGTCGCCTCGGCGCACGCCGACGCCTTCGAGGGCGCGGCGGCCGAGGCGCTCCGGGCGGTGGCCGACGGCGCGGCCCTGGAGCTCGCCCTGCTCGTCGAGCGTCGCGCGCGCCAGCGTGACGTCCGCCGCGGCGACGCCCTCGGACGACTCGGGAGACTCAGCCTCGACGCGCCCCTGCGCGAACTCTTCTCCCACGCGGTGCTGGAGGTGTCGTCGTGCCTCGGGGCGCCGTACGTGACCCTCGCCGAGCACCTCGGGGCGGGGGCCTACGCCCCCCGCGCGGTGACGGGGTGGCCGGCGAGCTCCGTCGACGAGGTCTTCGAGACCGACACCGCGCGGTTTCAAGCCACGTACACCCTGGAGCGCGGCGCCTCGGTGGTCTCTGACGACCTCGCCGAGGAGTCGCGCTTCGACGCGACGAACATCGCCCTGATGACCGCCGCGCGGAGCGCTGCGAGCGTGATCGTCCCGCTGGCGGGCAGGGCGTCGTACGGCGCGCTGGTGGTGCACGCGCTCACGCCGGCGGCGTTCCACCGCGACGACGTGGCGTTCCTGGAGCGGGTCGCGGTGGTGCTGGGCGAGGCCGTGACGCGCGCGAGAGAGGTCGCCGCGCGGACCGACGTCGAGGCCCGTCTGCGCGAGGCCGAGGCGCGGCACGACGAGGCGCTGCGCGCGCGGGACGAGGCCACGGCGACGGTCGCGCACGAGCTCCGCGCGCCGACCGCGGCGCTGTCTTCGGCCCTGGGGGTGATGCGCGCCCGGGGCGCCCTCGCCGAGGTCGACCTCGACCGCGCCCAGCGGCAGGTGACGCAGCTCGCGGACCTCGTCGACGACCTCCTCGACGCCACCTCCCTCGCCGCCGGCCGCCTGCGGATGGCGCGCAGCCCGCTGGACCTGTGCGACATCGTGGACCCCGCGGCGGAGCTCGCGGGGCCGTGGCTCACCGCCCGGCGGCAGCGCCTGCAGCACACCCGCCCGCTGGCGCCCCTGCACACGGTGGGCGACGCCGCGCGGCTCACGCAGGTGCTCGCGAACCTGCTGATCAACGCGTCGAAGTTCTCCCCCGAGGGGGCGACCATCGCGCTGCGCCTGGAGCGCGAGGGCGGCGAGCTCCTGCTGCGCGTGCTCGACCCCGGCGAGGGCATCGACCCCGCGCTGCTGCCGCGGATCTTCTTGCCCTTCGCGCAGGGCGCGCGGCGAGACGGCGAGGGGACCCGGGGCGTGGGCCTGGGGCTCGCCATCGTGCGCACCATCGCCGCGCTGCACGGCGGCTCGGTGGAGGCGCGGAGCGACGGACCCGGGCGGGGCAGCGAGTTCGTGGTCCGCCTGCTCGCGGCCGGGCCCGACGCCGGGGGCGGGGCGCCGCGGGTGCTCCTGGTCGACGACGACGACGACGTACGCATTGCGCTGCAGGCGTTTCTGCGCGCCAGCGGGTGCGTCGTGCGCGGGGTCCGCGACGGCGCCGACGCGCTGCGCGAGGTGGGGGCCTTCGCGCCCGCGGTGGTCCTGCTCGACCTGCACCTCGACGACATGGACGGCCGCGAGGTGGCGCGGCGGCTCCGCGTCGAGCATCCGTCGCTCCCGCTGGTGGCGCTCACGGGCTACGACCCCGCCGACGGGGACGGCGACAGCCCCTTCTGCGCCCACCTCGTCAAGCCCGTGGACCTCGACCGCCTGCGGTCGTTGATCCGCGAACTCAGCGCGCGCGCCGAGGTCCCCGCGGTGTAGCGTGTCGCGGTGAAGCCCCGGTGGACGGCGTACCAGCGCCGCTTGATCTGGTTCCTCTCGGTCGCGACCTTCTTCGAGGGCTACGACATGTTCGCGCTGTCGCAGCTCCTGCCGGAGATCCGGCACGAGTTCGCGCTCACCCGCAGCGCCGCGGGGTGGATGCTCGCGGCGATCAACCTCGGCACCGTGATCGCCTTCGTGCTCGTGGGCCTCGCCGACCGCTGGGGGCGACGTCGGGTGCTCTCGGTGACCATCGCGGGATACACCGTGTGCTCCCTCGCCTCGGCCTTCGCGCCCGACGCGGTGACCTTCACCCTCGCGCAGCTCCTCGCGCGGATCTTCCTCATCGGCGAGTGGGCCGTGGCCTCGGTGGTCGCCGCCGAGGAGTACCCCGCCGAGGACCGCGGCACCGTCATCGGCCTGGTCTCCGCCTGCGGGAGCCTCGGGTCCATCGTGTGCGCGGGGGTGGTGCCGCTGCTGCTGAAGACCGGTCCGGGGTGGCGGGCGGTGTACATGGTGGGCGCGGTGCCGCTGGTCCTGCTGGCGTTCGCGCGCCGCGGGCTGCGCGAGACCGAGCGCTTCACGCGCGAGGCGTCGACGACCCCGAAGCCCCTGATCTCCACCGGGGTGCTGCGCGGGCCGTCGCGCGGGCGCGTGCTGCGCCTCGGCGCGATCTGGGCGCTGACCTACGTGTGCACGCAGAACGCGATCACCTTCTGGAAGGAGTTCGCCGTCTCAGAGCGCGGCCTCGACAGCGCCGCCGTCGGCAAGATGATCACCCTCGCGGCGCTGGTCTCGATGCCGGCGATCTTCTTTGCGGGGCGGCTGCTCGACCGCCTCGGGCGACGCGGCGGCGCGGCGGTGATCTACGGCGCCCTCGCCGCGGGGGTGGCCCTGGCGTACACCCTGCACACCCGGGCGGCGCTGAACCTCGCGCTGATCCTCGCGGTGTTCGGCGTGAGCGCGGTGCTCGCGGTGCTCAACGCGTACACCACCGAGCTCTTCGCCACGCGCGACCGCGCCGAGGCCTTCGCGTGGTCGAACAACCTCCTGGGGCGCATCACCTACGTGCTCTCGCCCATCGCCCTGGGCTACGCCGCCGACCGCGTGGGCTGGGGCGTCAGCGTGGGGTCCACGGCGCTCTTCGCGCTGGGCGCGCTGGGCTTGATCCTGCTGTGGCTGCCCGAGACCCGCGGGCGCGAGCTCGAAGACACCGCGAAGGCGTGAGCGACATGGACTGGAAGGTCTTCGGCACCGCGTTCGTCACGGTGTTCCTCGCGGAGCTCGGCGACAAGACCCAGCTCGCGGCGCTGACCCTGGCCACCGGCCGCGGGCGCCTCGCGGTCTTTCTCGGCGCGTCGCTGGCCCTGGTGTGCACCACCGCCCTCGCGGTGATCGCCGCCGAGGGGATCACCCGCGTGGTCTCGCCCGTGACCCTCAAACGCCTCGCGGGCGCGATGTTCGTGCTCCTCGGCGCGTGGACCCTCGCCACCGCCTCGCGGGGCTGAGACCCGCCTCAGGGCGTCACGGTGACCCGCCGCGCGGCCACGCGGCGCCCGTCGAGGAACAGCTCCAGCATGTACTCCCCGGGCGTGGGCATGAGGGCCTCGAGGAGGTTTCTCGTGTCGCGCGCGACGCCCCGGGGCGGCACCGTCTGCCACTCGGGCCCCATCACCCCGTTGCCGAACGACAGCGCGAAGGCCGCGCTCTCTTGCCCGTTGACCCGCAGCGTGAGGCGCTCCCGGTGCGCGTCGATGGGGCGGTCGTAGAGGTTCCGCGCGACGATCTCCAGCGGGGTGCGAGACCGCGCGGCCATGGCGATGGGGTCGGAGAGGGTGATGAACCACGAGAGCTGCGGCGGCGCGGGCGCGGCGTCGGTGGGGGGCGGCGGCGGCGCGCCGTACGGGGCGGCGATCACCGGGTGCGGCTCCACCCGCCGGGGCGGCGGGGTCTGCGCGGCCGCGGTGCTCCCGGGGCTCTGACACGCCCCCACCGTGAGCGTCACCCCGAGCGTCGCGACGAGCGCGCGCGGGAGGTTCCGGGGCGCGGGCTCCAGCGGGGGCGAGGTCGTTGTCGCGCGCGGCGCGTCGCAGAAAGGGCACCGCGGGTCGGCCTCACGGACGTGTCGCGAACATCCCTCACAGAGCGTCAGCGCGTGCATCCGCGGAGTGTGACAGAGCCGCCGGGGCGCTGTCGTGCAACGCGTGCCATGCTCGTGTGAAACGTCGTGTTTCAGGTTGCAGGCGGCGCGCAGGTGTTTCATGCCCGGCCGCGGGTGCGGTCGTGGCACGCGCCGTGATTGCCACGGAGGATCCATGGCACGCACTGCGCTCTTCGCCGCGACGGCGCTGACCCTCCTTCTGCCGCGCGCGGCGAGCGCGGACGACGGCCCGGTGGTGCGCCCCACGCTGGTGGCCCAGCTCCGGCTCTCGGCGGACCTCCCGCAGGACAACGGCGCGGCGGCGCCCCTCGCGGCGCTGGAGCTTCGCCGCGTGCGTCCGGGGCTGCGGCTGAACGCGCTGGGCGGTCGGCTCACGGGGGCCTTCGTGCTCAACACCTCGCCGTCGGCGCTGGAGTTCATGGACCTCTGGGTGGAGTACCAGGCGCGCTCCCACGTGCGCGTGCGGGTGGGGCAGACGAAGCAGCCGTTCACCGCGTATCGCCTCGGGAGCTTCGCCGACCTGCGCTTCGTCGACTGGGCCCTGGTGACCCGCACCTTCGGCGGCGAGCGGCAGCTCGGGGTGGAGGTGCACAACCGCGGGGAAGGGGGCGCGTGGGAGTACTCCGTGGGGCTCTGGAACGGCGTGACCCTGCGGTCGGCGCACGGGCGCGGCGTCGCGGACCTCTACGGTCAACCCGTGGCGAACGCCTCGGACCTGCGGGCCTACGTGCTCCCGTCGGCGCTGCACCCCGAGCTCACCGCGCGGGGCGCGTGGCACCGCCGGGGGCGCGTGCAGTGGGACCTCGGGGTCAGCGCCCTGGTGGACCTCGAGCCCGTCGCGCAGCGAGAGTTTCGCGCCGCGGTGGCGCCCGAGGCGACGCTCCGCGCGGGGGTCGTGCGGGTCGATGTGACGGGGTACCTCGGGCTCTCGGAGCTCACGCGGCAGGGCGGTTTGGGGCTCACCTGGGGCGCCCTCGCCGAGGTCGGCGTGACCCTCGCGCAGCGGGTGACCCTCGGCGCGCGCTACGCCGTGGTCCTGCGCGACGCGGCGCTGGTCGAGGACGCCCGGCGCGCGGTGGGCGCCTCGCAGGTGGCCACGCGGCGCGTCGGCGCGTCGGAGGAGCACGAGGTCGGCGCCGCGGTGGACCTGCGCCTGCCCGGCGTGCCCGTGAGCGCCAACGCCGACCTGAGCTGGCTGCGCACCACCACCGCGGGGGTGCACGCCGACGGCGTGCGCGTGCGGGTGCAGGCCCAGCTCGCGTGGCCGTGACGGCGTGGCACGACACTTGAAACAATGTGGGCATGATGTTTCAGCGGCAGCTCCTGGACCCCGAGACCTCCACCTGGACCTACCTCCTGGCCGACCGCGAGACCGGCGCGGCGGTGCTCATCGATCCCGTGATCGAGCAGGTGGATCGGGACCTCGCGCTGCTCCGTGAGCTCGACCTGCGGCTGGTGTGGGCGGTCGACACGCACGTCCACGCCGATCACATCACCGCGCTGGGCACGCTGCGGCAGCGCACGGGGTGCAACACCGGGATCTCCGAGCGCTCGGGCAACGGCTGCGCCGACGTGATGCTCCGCGAGGGCGACCGGGTGACCTTCGGGCGCCACGCCCTGGAGGTGCGCGAGACCCCGGGGCACACCAGCGGCTGCCTCTCCTTCGTGACCGACGACCACGCCGCGGTGTTCACGGGCGACGCGCTGCTCATTCGCGCGTGCGGCCGCACGGACTTTCAGCAGGGCGACGCGCGGGTGCTCTACCGCTCCGTGCGCGAGAAGATCTTCACGCTCCCCGACGGCACCCGGGTGTTCCCCGGGCACGACTACAAGGGCCGCACCGAGAGCACCGTGGGCGAAGAGAAGCGCTGGAACCCGCGCCTCGGCGAGGCCCGCACCGAGGACGAGTTCGTGCAGATCATGTCCGAGCTCAAGCTCGCGTACCCCAAGAAGATCGACACCGCGCTGCCCGCGAACCTCCTGTGCGGGATGCCCCGCGAGGCGACCGTGAGCGGCGAGACCGTGGCGCGCGCGTGGGCGCCCGTGGAGGTCACCGGCGCGGGCGTGCCCGAGGTGACCGCGTCGTGGGTCGCCGAGAACCTCTTCGCCGGGCGCGTCGTCGACGTGCGCGAGGTCACCGAGTTCAACGCCGAGCTCGGGCACATCACCGGCGCCGAGCTCGTGCCCCTCACCACCGTCGACGACGTCGTGAAGCACTGGGACCGCGACGCCCCCGCGG